>CAZADO010000143.1:0-32068 GCA_964483885.1 uncultured Alphaproteobacteria bacterium
AGATTTTCTTTCCGCCGGATATTGAAACGTATGATCCGAAAGTGACGGATAATATTCATCGGAAAGACGACCGTGTACGTGGTTCGAAGGCGTTCGAATATCTGCTGATTCCACGAGCACCGGGTGTGCAGAGGATTCCACCGATTTCGTACTCCTATTTCAATCCGAAAACGAAAGCTTACAGCCGACTTTCAACATCGGAGCTTGTGTTGAATGTGACGAAAGGCATCGAACGGGATAATGGCGGTATTGGATTCCCGATTGCGACAAAACGCGGTGTTGAACAGATTGGGGAAGATATCGCCTATGTAAAAGTCAAATCCGATGGCTTTAGGAAGCGCGGCAGCGCTCCCTATAACGACCTCGCCTTCTGGTTTGCGCTCGCAGTGCCGTGGGCGGCGGTGGTTGCGGTTTATACTGAGAGAAGGCGACGGGATAAATTAGGTGAAATGTCGCTGCGAAATCTGCGAGCATTCAGGCAAGCGCGCAAGGGATTTACACAAGCGAAACGCCTAACCGAACCGGGCAAAGAAGAGGCATTTTATGCGGCTGTGGCGCACACGCTGCGAACCTACCTTGCCGCACGGTTGCACCGAACAGGAAACGATATCTCTATCGTTGAATTGGAAGAAAGCTGGAATGAGAACGAATGGCCTGATGAGATTTTAGACGACGTGCGACGCATTTTGGGTGAATGCGATTTTACGCGCTTCGCGTCCGGCACACTTCCCGCTGGTCGTCAGGATAAAATCGTATTTGAGGCCGAGAAAATTGTTGAAAGCATTGAGCAATTGATAACATCAAAGGGGAGGAAAGGGTGAATCGATTGCTTTTAGTTTTAATTGTTTTTTGCAGTGCAGCATTTGCGACTCCTCAGTCTTTCTTCGAAGAAGGAGTAGATGCTTTTCGGCAAGGGAATCTCGAAGAAGCGGTGCAATCGTGGGAGTCGGCCTTAGAGCAAGGCTACGAAAGCGGAGCGCTTTATTATAATCTCGGCAACGCGCATTTTCGATTGGGCAACACGGCAGAAGCGATTCTTTTCTATGAACGAGCAGCGCGTTTGCTCCCACGTGATAAGGATGTCACTGTCAATTTATCGTTGGCTCGCTTAGCGGTCGTGGACCGCGTCAACGCTCCGGTAAGGTTGGGGATATGGGATGCGGTGGATGCTCTGCGAGATTTCTTCTCTTTATATGAACTGCGACTTTTATTTATTTGGCTGGGTGTTATTTCCGCGCTTTTCGTGATTGCCCGGATTCTTTTTTTCAGACGTTTGCATCGGCTTGTTCCGTTTGTGGTCATTGCTTTCTGGCTATTGAGCGGAGCTATCTTCGTGTGGCGCGCGGTGTTGGATGCACAGCCTTACGCAATTATCATGGCGGATAAAGTCGATGCGAAAAGCGCTCCTGATGAAGATTCCAAAGATGTCTTTGCTCTTCATGAAGGATTGAAAGTCTGTATCAAAGCGAATTTGGCGGGATGGTACAATATTGAATTAGCGGACGGTCGCCAAGGGTGGATTCCCGTGGCGGAAGCGGAGCAGATATAGAATTGGAATGCAGGAGCGTAACCTGCGTTAGTTGTGGAGCAACCTATGCGTATTGTTTTTCCTTTGTTATTAGCGCTTCTCGTTCTTATCGCTATAGGATGCGTTCGACCGGTGAAAGGACTTCACGAAGAACCGGCGACTCCGGCGGCAGTAGATACGACTCAGGCAAGCGCCGAGCCATTTGATCCGGTGACGCTCGGCGGCGATGTGTTCGAAGAGGAGTTGCTGGAGAAAGAATCACCTGAAACCGAGAGCATCTTTGGCTACCGGGTGCAGCTTGGAGCTTTTGGCGACGAAGCTAATGCTCGAACGCTTCAGGTTTTGGCGGAAGCCGAATTCGATAAGCCGGTTTATGTTATCTTTGAGGAACCTTTTTGGTGTGTCCGATTGGGGGATTTCCGGGAGATGTCCGAAGCGGAAGCGATGAAAAAAGCGGCGATTTCCAAAGGCTTTACGGATGCGAGAATCGTTGAAGATAAAATTAAGGCGGCTGATTAGCCATTTCCGAGAATTTCTCTGTGCGGAAAGTCTTGTAAATTGAAAGCTCTGCTTGACATTTCGCGCGATAATGCGTAACTTTTAAAGATTTTATGAAAGCTCCGACCCAACCGGGCCCTCTGGTCAGCGTTATAATTCTGAATTACAATGGATTAGCTTTCCTGCCTCGATGCTTTGAGACTCTCTTCGCCAGCACTTATCGACCCCTTGAAATCATCGTAGTAGATAATGCATCGAAAGATGGCAGTTTAGATTACATCCGCCAGAATTATCCTGAAGTTAAACTTCTTACTTTCGACCAGAATTTTGGATACAGTGGTGCTTATAATCGCGCTGTCCAATTGGCTGCGGGAGAGATTCTGGTTTTGCTTAATTTTGATGTTGAAGTAGAACCGGATTGGCTGAATCAACCCGTAGAGCTCTTTTTACAGGATGAGCGGCTGGGTGCTTGTCAGCCAAAGTTATTGAGTCTGAGAAAGCGAACGCATTTCGAGTACGCCGGAGCATCCGGCGGGTTTATGGATTGTTATGGTTATCCGTTTACCCGCGGCCGTGTTTTTGATGTTTTAGAAGAAGACACCGGCCAATACGATGATGTACAATCGTGCTTCTGGGCAACGGGAGCGGCGCTTTTCGTTCGCAAATCCGTTTATCAAGATGTCGGGGGACTTGACGATACCTTCTTTCTGCACATGGAAGAGATCGATTTTTGCTGGAGACTGCACCTGTGCGGATGGAAGGTACTTGCTGCACCACAGAGTGTAATTTATCATTACGCGGGGGCAGCTCTTTCGGCTGAACGCTACCTGAAAATCTACTACAATCAGCGCAATAGCCTGATGATGCTTATTAAAAACTACAGCCTCAGGCGACTGATTCCTGCCTTTGCAGGTCGTTTTCTTTTAGATATTGTAACATTGTTCAGTTCCCCTTTGCGTCGGGAACCTAAACGGTCAGTGGCGGTCATCGCCGCCTATTTATGGATATTATCCCATCTATGGCTTCTTCTCAAAAAAAGACGGCGGGTTCAACGTCAAAGGTCCATTCCGGATCAACAGGCGCTCAAGGAAATCCTGCCCAAGAGTCTCGTAATCGCCTACTTTCTCAGGAAAAAGCGCACGTTCCGGGAGTTGGTTCCGTAGTCAATCCGTTGGCTCATCGTATATCTGCCATTTTCGTTTTGCTGACGTCTTTGGTCGTTTATCTGCTCACGATGGCCAAATCCGTTTCGTTTTGGGATTGCGGCGAATTTGCGGCGTGCTCGTATACGCTCAGTGTTCCTCATCCGCCGGGTTCACCGCTGTATTTACTGGTTGGGCGTATTTTTTCTCTGCTCCCCATTTCTTCCGACATTGCGCTTCGTGTGACACTCATGTCGGCGATAGTGAGCGCTCTAAGCATCTTCTTCCTTTATCTCAGCATTGTCATGATTATTCGGCACTGGCGTGGACCTGAGCAGTCTGTTAGTGATCAGATTATTGTATATGGAAGTGGAATTGTCGGTGCGCTGGCACTTGCTTTCTCCTACAGCATGTGGTTTAATGCTGTGGAATCCGAAGTTTATGCAGTTGCTCAATTCTTTACACACATTGTCGTATGGCTGATTTTAGTATGGAGTAATCGAGCCGATGAGCCGGGCAGTGAGCGGTTTCTCATTGTTATCGCATACATTCTCGGTCTGGCGACGGGAGTACACCTGCTGAATGTTTTGACGATTCCTGCGCTGGCGTTGATCATTTATTTCCGGAAGCGTGAATTTGCCTGGAAGAGCTTCATCTGGATGAGCATCGCAGCGGCCATCTCATTCATTGCGATTTATCCGGGTGTTGTCAAGTGGTTGCCTGGTTCAGTGGCGAAATTCGGATTCTCGGCGCCAATATTGATCGTTATTATCTTGTTCTTGTTGTTTGTCTGGGCGGCTCGAGTCAAAGCGCATATTCCCGCGCTCGCGTTGGTCAGTATGCTGCTGATTATTATCGGTTATTCGACGTATGTGATGATTTACATCCGGTCGAATATGGATCCGCCGATTGATGAGAATGATCCGGAGACTCCAGCGGCTTTCCTCTCGTACCTGAACCGGGAGCAGTACGGAGAACATTCGATTATCGATCGCGCTTGGAATAATGATTCCAAATATAGTTCCGAAGCGGATTTTTTCTGGCGGTATCAAATCAATAAAATGTACAACCGCTATTTGCTCTGGCAATTCGTTGGTCGGGAAGGGGCGCCAGAGCGGGAGTTTCAGGATGCGGGTGTGCAGAACAGCTACATTTTAGCACTGCCGTTTTTATTGGGATTGCTGGGAATCGGTTATTTATTCTATCGAGACAAACGGATGGGGCTGGCGATACTTGCGCTGTTTTTCATGACGGGGTATGCTATTATCTTGTATGTCAATCAGGATGACCCGCAACCTCGCGAGAGGGACTACTCGTATGTCGGGTCATTCTACGTCTTCGCGATTTGGATAGGAATTGGAGCGACCGCTCTCTTTGATGCCATTGCGTCGTTTTTCAAACGTCCTCAAGCGCGCAATGTTGCGCTGACAGGTTTAGGCGTATTTATGTTCGCCTTCGCTCCACTGATGATGCTGATGGATAATTATCCTATGCAGAATCGAAGCGGGAATTATGTAGCGTGGGACTATTCGTACAATATGCTGCAATCCTGCGAACCCTACGGATTACTTTTTACCAATGGTGACAACGATACATTTCCCCTGTGGTATATACAGGAGGTGGAAAAAGTTCGCAAAGACGTTCGTGTTGTGAATCTCAGTCTTCTGAATACGGGCTGGTATATCAAGCAGCTTCGGGATAGGGAGCCGAAAGTTCCCATCAGCTTCAGTGATGCCTTTATCGACCGCTATATTGATCAGCGAGATGCTCAGGCGCTTCTATCGCGTTACTGGCCGAAGGAGAAGCAGAAGATTGAACTGGATACTCCGCAAGGCAAAATGGTTTGGACGATGCCGGCAACCCTGTATGTACCGTATCGTTCGGAGAGCCGGGATAAAAATTTCCTGCGTGTGCAGGATGCCATGGTGCTGGATATTATTCGCACCAATTATAATCCGAAGCACACGTCGAATCCGAGACCGATTTATTTCGCGGTCACGGTAGCCACGTCGAATTTATGCGGCTTGCGCAATTACCTGCAGATGGAAGGTCTGGGTTTCCGTCTGAATCCCGCTTCCAGAGGAAATCCGATTAATCCCGAACTCATGTTCCATAACATTATGGAAGTGTATCGCGATCATTATCGCGGTTTAAATGAACCGGGAGTTCATTTTGATGATAATGTTCAGAAACTCCTTCAGAATTACCGTTCCGCGTTTCTGCAGCTCGCGTACTACTATATCAATCTCCCGCCGGATACGAGTCAGGCGACCCTGAGGTATGTTCCGGGGGAAGTTCAAGCGGACGATTTCGATAAACTGTCCAATGATGATAAAGCTCTTTTCCTGTTGGATCAGATGGCCTATTATATCCCCGAGGAATTGAATCCGATTTTCAATCCCGATTTGACTCTGCAACTTGGAAGAATGTATTATGAATTGGGCCGGGAAGAAGAACTTCGAACGAGGTTAGACCGAGTGGCGGTGTATCCGGACGCCACGATTGAGAATTTAGGGCGTTATGCGGCGATTTATTATCAGCTTTTCAGGGATTCCACAAAGGTGCAAGAGATGGTTGACCGGATTCTGGATTCGAAAGATCCGGCGGCAGTCTATCAAGCGGCAACGACGGTTTACAGTGTTCGAGCTTACGACGCGGCGACACGGCTTTTTGAACAATCTTTGGCATGGAACCCGGAAGACGGTCAAACAATCGGCGCGCTCTCACAGTGTTATGAACATTTGCGTCGCTACGGAGATGCGATTCAGATGATTGACGGATGGATTAAACTCCATCCCACGGATACGGGCGCCAAAACTCGATTAGAACATTTTCGAAAACTACAGGCAACAGCTTCAAGTGATTCGGAGGCTCAAGGATGAAACGACTGATGATAGTGGGAGTCTTGACTCTCGTTGTACTACTTCTTTGCTCAAATTCCAATAAGGCGCAGGCGCAGGATGATATGCGCAAATATGGAATTGAATTTCGAGGAGGATTCTCTCAGTATCAAGTCTCGGATACCCGAGATGTTATCGACTACTATGAGAGCAGATCTGCTGCGGCTGTAACGCAGAATTATTCCGGGCCTTCCGGAGGTTTTTCACTGCTGTGGCGGCAGGAGAAACATTTTCAGTGGAATATCGGATATAATTCGCTGATGAATTTCGAGAGTGAAGCGGTGTGGAACGACACGACGCTCACATTATCATCTCGAGCGTCGGAATTCTTTGTGCTTGGCAATTTTGTTTTCCTGCCTACCAGCAACATACGCGCTTATTTCGGTGGAGGCGTGAATTTTCTGTCGGCTAAGCAGGATATTCGATGGGAACCGGGAAATTCCATTTTTGACGGATCGGGTCGGACGTTTGGTTTGTTGGCGAATGGCGCGATTGAGTTGTTTCTGAACCGGCATGTTGGGCTCTGTCTTGGGGGAGGCTATCGACTGGCCAATGTGACGAAAATGAAAGATGTCGATTTCAGCGGGACAGTAACCAATCTCGCGCATCCACTGGTCAATCGAGCTTGGGAAGCGGATTTCAGCGGCCCCTATGCTGCGGCGGGATTGCGGATTTATTTCGATCCTCTCACGAAGCCCATTGACTTCACCGACTAAGCTGCGAAAGCCGAATGTTCCGGTGTCTTCGCCGACCATCTCACGCTTGTAACGAGCGTGCGATGGTTTTTGCTTAAAGGATTTACCTGCAGAAAAACAAGCTTGAGAAATGCTGAATGAGTGCTGACGCCTCTAAAACGCAAGTCTTCATTTTTATCGGTTCGACTTCAGACCGGGATTATTTTTCCGAGATAGACGCGTATATGACCTATTTCGGACTTCGCTATAAGCTGGAGGTTTGTTCAGCTCACCGGAATCCTGAGAAGTTGCGCGCTCTCTTGGCAGAAGCGGCGAAACAGGGAGCGGACGTCATCATTGCCGCAGCCGGAATGGCGGCGCATCTGGCAGGCGCGTGTGCGGCGCAGACAATACTGCCCGTCATCGGTGTGCCTTTGCCGGGATCGTCTTTGAATGGATTTGATGCGCTGCTCTCAACGGTGCAGATGCCTGCGGGAGTGCCGGTGGCGACCGTGGCTCTGGGGAAGGCGGGCGCAGTGAATGCGGTTGTTTTGGCGGCACAGATTATCGCGAGGAAATCGAACGAGACCGCGGAGAAGCTGCAAGAGTTTAAACAGAAAGGATGTCGGCTGTGAGAGGGCTTGTAATCATTCCCACCTATAATGAGATGGTGAATATCAGTCTCATCTTGGATGCGGTCTTCGATCAGAATTTGGGTCTCGATATTTTGATTGTCGATGACAATTCACCGGACGGCACGGCAGAATATGTTAAAAAGCGCCAAGCCAATGAGAGCCGTCTGAAACTCCTCGAACGACCGGGAAAAATGGGATTGGGAACCGCGTATGTCGCCGGTTTTAAATATGCGATTGCCGAGGGATATGATTTTGTTTTTGAGATGGATGCCGATTTCTCGCATGACCCGCTTGATTTGGGGCGTTTGATGAAGAAAATCGGTGAGTTTGATTTTGTCATCGGCTCGCGTTATATCCATGGCATTTCAGTCATCAACTGGCCGCTTAAGAGGTTGATGCTTTCCTGTTTCGCCGCGTGGTACACGCGCATGATTACGGGGATGCCGATAAAAGATCCAACCGGGGGATTCAAATGCTGGAGTATCGACGTCCTCAAGGCGATCAATCTCGATAAGGTAAAATCCGGCGGCTACTCGTTTCAGATTGAAATGAATTTTAAGGCTTGGAAGAAAGGTTTCAGATACTGCGAAATCCCGATTATTTTCGTTGAGCGGAGAGAAGGAACCTCCAAGATGTCCAAGAACATCGTGTATGAAGCGATTTTCATGGTCTGGAAACTGCGTTTCAGAAGCATATTAGGCAGGATTTAATGGCAGATCGCGGATGTGTCGCCGTGATTATTGTGAACTACAATGTGCGCGATCTTCTCGATCGCGCTCTGCGTTCACTCCATGAGACCGCGGGGACTTTGATTAATGAAATCTGGGTCGTGGATAATGCTTCGACAGATGACACGGCGGACTTTCTCGCACAGCGTTGGCCGAATGTGAATCTTGTCGTTAATAAAGAAAATCGTGGATACAGTCAAGCGAATAATCAAGGTATCAAGAAATCTCAAAGCGACTATATTTTAGTTCTCAATCCGGATACGGAGGTTCAGCGGGGAGCCCTGCAGGAACTTGTCGAATTTATGGACAGCCGTCCACAAGCGGGAGTCTGCGGACCGAAGATTATCAGTCCTCAGGGATATTTCCGTCCGGAATGCCGGCGCGGTTTTCCGACACCTCTCGCGGCATTCAGCCGGCTTTTCGGATTGGCAACGCTTTTTCCGCGAAGTCGTGTCTTTGGCAAGTATCATTTGACCTATCTGGAACCGGATTACGAAGCACAGGTGGATGCGCTGAGCGGCGCTTGCATGATGGTGCGACGGAAAGCCACTGAAAACGTAGGCTATTTCGACGAAGATTATTTTCTCTATGGGGAAGATATTGACTGGTGCTGGCGTATGAAAAAAGCCGGATGGGAAGTCTGGTATATTCCGCGAGCCTCCATTATTCACATCAAAGGTGCCAGCATGCGCCGAAGTTCCGGGCGCTCGGATTGGTTTTTTTTCGACGCGATGAGAATATTTGTACGCAAGCATCTCCGGGATAAATATCCTCCGCCTCTTCTATGGCTGCTGGATACGGGAATTCGCTTGCGATATTTTCTGGGTTATATCTTTCCGTGGCTTCGTAAAGCGGGACGTTCATAGGCGAAAAAGTTTTCTTCGCAAAAAGGTGCAATTATGCCACAGTCGGTTTCGGAATCTTTGCAAAAGGCAGGGAGCGCAGACGCCAAGAGCAGTTTGCGAAACGGCTATGTTCTCGAATTCGAGAAGCCCATCGCAGAAGTCGAACAAAAAGTCGCCGAGATGAAACAAATCGCTCGCAGCGGCGGCTTGCATTCGTTTTCGGATGAAATCCAGCGAATGGAGCGCAAAGCGACGAAGCTGAAAGAAGAAATCTATCGAAAGCTCACCCGCTGGCAAAAAGTGCAGATGGCTCGGCACCCGCAGCGTCCATACACGCTGGGTTATATTCCGCGCATTTGCTCCAGTTGGACAGAACTGCATGGTGACCGGTGTTTCGCTGATGATAAAGCCATTGTCGGAGGACTGGCGAGTATTGACGATATCCCTCTGATGATTATCGGGCATCAAAAAGGACGAGGAACGAAAGAAAATCTATACCGGAACTTTGGCATGCCGAACCCCGAAGGGTATCGAAAAGCATTGCGCCTGATGATGCTTGCCGCAAAATTCCGGCGACCTGTCGTGACGTTTATCGATACTCCCGGAGCATATCCGGGACTCGGCGCGGAGGAACGCGGTCAGGCGGAAGCGATTGCACATAATCTATTTGAAATGGCCAGACTTCCCGTTCCGATTGTGACGCTTGTGATTGGTGAAGGAGGAAGCGGCGGCGCTCTTGCGATTTCTGTCGCGGATCGCATTTTCATGCTGGAACATGCCATTTATTCCGTTATCAGCCCCGAGGGTTGTGCGTCGATTTTATATCGCGATGCCGCTGAAGCTGAACGCGCCGCCGAAGCACTCAAGCTCACGGCACCGGATTTGGTTAAAATGAAAATCGTTGACGGCATCATTGAAGAACCTCTTGGAGGAGCGCATCGGGATGTGGATGCGATGGCGGTGCTGATTAAGGAGAAAATTCTTTCGACATTGAAAAAACTTCAAAAACTCTCACCCGAAGAGCTCATGCGAGCTCGGCAAGAGAAATATGCGAACATCGGCTTTTGGATGGAGTGACGTCGCACCCGCCTGCGAGAGTGCCACCTCGATACGTGTGCGCTACGCAGAAACGGATGCGATGGGATGGGTTTATTATGGGCGCTATTTTACCTATTTCGAAATCGGGCGAACAGAGCTGATGAGGGAACTTTGGCGTCCTTACGCCGACATCGAGAAAGAGGGATACCGTCTGCCTGTCGTTTCGACAGGTTGTCGTTTTCTAATGGGTGCCAGATATGACGATTTGTTGCGCATCGTGACGCGAGTGTCTCTTCCGACGGTGTTTCGTTTGCATTTCGATTATCGGGTTTTCATGGGCGATAGTATCATCTGTGAAGGTTTTACGGATCATTGTTTTGTTCATGGTGACGGCAAAATAGCCCGAGTGCCGCAGGATTTGGTTAGAGTTGTTAGAAGCCAATGAAGGGAACGGCACTTGTCACAGGCGGCACTGGATTTGTCGGCAGTCATTTAATCGAAGCTCTTGCTGAAGCTGGTTGGGATGTTCGCGCTCTGGTTCGTCGACCGGACAAACTGCGATGGCTCGAAGGACTTCCCGCTGAGATTGTCAAGGGAGATGTGGAGAATCCGGATTCGCTACCGGAAGCGCTGCGAGGTGTCGAGCTTGTCATTCACTGCGCGGCGCTGACCAAGGCAAACTCGCACAGTGAATACATGCAGGCGAATGCGGACGGCACTCGAATGCTGCTTCATAGCAGTATCCGAGCTGGAGTGCGCCGTTTCATCTATTGCTCTTCACAAGCAGCGGCAGGAACCGGAACCCTCGCCCGACCTCGCGTTGAAGAAGATACGCCGGAGCCTCTGACAGATTACGGGATTTCCAAACTCGCCGGGGAAATTGCGGTTCAAGAAGCAGCGGACAAAATCGAATGGATTATTCTGCGGCCACCGGCGCTTTTTGGTCCTCGCGACGAGCAGTTTCTTCCATTGTTTCGGGGAATAAAGAAAATCCATCGTTATCCTGTTTTTGGGCGTGAAGAACTTTTCTATAGTTGGATATATGTCCGGGATTTAGTGGGAGCTTTATTAATCGCTTCGGAAACGAGCAATGGACTCAGGCAAACTTATTTCGTTGCGCACGAGACTCCATCGACTTGGCGAGAGATGTCGCAAATCGCCGGTGAGCTTCTTAAGATAAACGTTCGACCGCTTCCTTCCATTTCGCTGTCGCTGCTGAAGGGAGTGGCGCGGGTTTGCGAAATGGGGGCACGCATAAGAGGAAAAGCGGCACTTTTCAATCGGCAGAAATTGGCGGAAATCGCAGCGCCGGGATGGGTTGCGGATTCAGCGAAAATAACCCGCGAATTTGGATTTCACTGTCAGATTGATTTGCGGGAAGCGCTCGCTGAAACCATCGAATGGTACAAAGAGCAAGGTTGGCTCTAATCATGGGAAAGAAACCGAAAACGAAGAAACCAAAACCACGCCTTCCGCTGCCTCAAAAGCCACCGAAGGTCGAGCCATCCGATACAGCATATCGTCGTCGCAAGAAGCATCCGTCTCAAGAAGAGGTTACGGAAGAGGATAGGGATGATTCAGGATTTCCTGAAAACGATTCAGCGTGATGCTGACTTTGCGGCGTGTCCGCGGAATCTGGAATCGTTTCCTCCGGAGCCCGCTCAATTCGGAGTGCTCGAACCGCCCTTGCCGGATGTTATTCAGCGAGGCTTACAGGGTCTTGGGATTCGGCAACTTTTTTCTCACCAGACGAAAGCGATTGAAAAAATCCGCGAGGGCAAGAATGTCGCTCTCGTTACTCCAACGGCCAGTGGAAAAACTCTGGCCTATTTTCTTCCGCTCATTGAAACGCTCCTGAAAGAGCCTGATAAATCCGCGCTAGTTCTCTTTCCGCTGAAAGCTTTGGAACAGGATCAGAAGCTCAAGGCGGCGCATTGGCAGAAAGCATTGAAAGGTTCCATTGATCTTTCGGTGGAAATTTATGACGGGGATACGCCCGGCCCGTTGCGTGCGCGCCTGAAAAAGAAGCCGCCTCATGTTCTGTTCTCAAATCCGGATATGCTGCATGCCGGATTTCTGGCATTTCATCAGGGGTGGGAGGCGTTCTTCCGGCGGCTTCGCTTTGTCGTTATAGATGAATTGCATGCCTATCGCGGTGTTTTCGGTTCGAATATCTTGCAGGTTCTTAGAAGGCTGTCTCGCTTGCTCGCGTATTACGGTGTGAAGCCGCAATACATCACTCTATCGGCAACGATTGCAAATCCGCTCGAGCTTGCGGAAAAACTGACAGGGCAGTCTTTCGAACTTGTTTCAGACTCAGGCGCTCCAATGGGAAAGCGTCATTTCCTGTTGCTGGATCCGCCTCAATCCGTTACAAGTGCGGCGGCTAAGCTCTTTGTCAACGCAGTCGAACGCGGCTTGAAAACCATCGTTTTCACAAAAGCGAGAACGGCGACGGAAATTATTCATCGTACGATTCTCGACACCCGTCCCGAACTCGCGAAGATAATCAGCTCCTATCGAGCAGGTTTTCTTCCTGAAGAACGGCGCGAGATTGAAGCGCGTCTTGCTGGGGGCGAGTTGAAAGGCGTCGTTTCCACGAGCGCTCTCGAATTAGGCATTGACATTGGCGGCCTCGATTTATGCATTCTGGCCGGTTATCCCGGTAGCATCACCGCGACTTGGCAGCGCGCCGGGCGTGTGGGGCGCCGAGGGGAGGAATCAGCCGTTATTTTATTAACACAGCCGAACGCTTTAGATCAGTATTTTTTAAAGAATCCTTCTGATTTTTTCGGACGTGCTTTCGAGACGGCTATCGTTAGTGAAGACAACGAAGAAATTCTGCGAGCGCATCTTCCCTCTGCGGCGGCTGAAATTCCGCTCATGCACGGCGATCCTCATCTTGATGTGGAGCAGTACCAGCCGATTATTCAAGGTCTTGAGCATGAAGGAAAACTCGTACGCAGTGCCAGCGGCAAACAGTGGTTTCCTGGGTTGCGGCGACCGCAAAGTACGGTTAGCATTCGCAATGTCGGACATTCTTTTAATATTACCACACCGGAGCAGGATAAGTCCATTGGAGAAATATCCGGCATGGCTGTTTTTCGAGAATGCCATGAAGGAGCGATTTATCTGCATCGAGGCCAGCAGTATGAGGTCGAGAAACTCGATTTAGAGAAAAAGCGAGTCGAGGTTCAATCGACATCTTCAGCCATCTATACGCGAGTGCGTTCGGATAAACAAACGGAGATTCTGGACGAAACGGCCAGTAAAAAGGTTGCTTCCTTCGTTATTCATCGAGGAAAAGTAAAGGTCACAGAAACGTTTCACAGCTACGAAAGACGTCGGATTTACAGTCAGGAATTGTTGTCTGTCGAACCGCTTGAATTGCCTCCGCAGAGTTTCACGACTCAGGCGGTGTGGATTGAAATTCCTCCTGCTATTCCTCTTCATTTGGCAGCGGAAGAACGCCATTTCATGGGCGGAATTCATGCGATCGAACATGCAACGATTTCTCTGGTTCCATTGTTTGCGCTTTGTGATCGCAATGATGTCGGAGGGATTTGTTATACGCGCCATCCGCAGCTTGACGGAGGAGCGATATTCATCTATGATGGCCATCCGGGAGATGTCGGCATTGCGAAGCGTATTTATGAGATTATTTTAGAGCTTCTGGAACGGACGCGTAAACTTGTATCCGAATGCACCTGTGAAGAAGGCTGTCCGTCGTGCATTCATTCGCCGAAGTGCGGAGCCGGAAATAAGCCATTGGATAAACAAGCGGCGGTGATGGTGCTCAACGGATTGTTGGCCGAATCTTCGGAAGAATTCGGAGAGTCAGTAGCGCAAACGATAATGAAGCAAGAAGAAGCGCTAGAAGAGTACACACCGCGCGAAATTCCCGACGATAAGCGAATCCTTGTTTTTGATCTTGAAACGCAGCATTCGGCTGAAGAAGTGGGAGGATGGTCGAATATTCGACAAATGCGACTGGCGCTGGGGGGAGTTTTCGACAGCCGCGACGGAGAGATTCATATCTACGATGAAGCGCATGTCGAGGATTTGATTTCTCATCTTCGCAGCGGTGATTTGATTGTCGGTTATAATCAAATGCGGTTCGATTATGAAGTGCTGCGCGGCTACACCTTCGACAGTTTTACGGAGCTGTCGAATCTTGATATGCTCCTCGAAGTGCAGAAACAGATCGGCTTTCGCTTGAAATTGGACACACTTGCTAAAGCAACTTTGGGTGTAAAGAAACTTGCTGATGGGCTGCAGTCGATTGAATGGTGGAAAGAGGGACAGCTTGATTTAATCGAAGAGTATTGCCGCAAGGATGTCGAGATTACGCGTGATTTGTTTTTCTTCGCTTTGAAAAAGGGGTATCTGCTCTATGAACGAAAGGATTTCGATGTGGTACGAATTCCTCTAAACTGGAATTTAGAAGAGTTTATGCAAACGCAAGCCGTGCGAGAAGTATAGATGTTTCGAAAATTATTAGTTGCCAATCGCGGGGAAATCGCCATTCGCGTGATGCGAACCTGCCGCGAAATGGGTATTCGTTCCGTTGCCGTTTATTCGGAAGCTGACCGAACAGCGCTGCATCCTCAGATGGCGGATGAAGCCTATCTTATTGGCCCGGCTCCGGCAACAGAGAGTTACCTTGATTTTGAACGCGTACTTGACGCAGCGAAAAAAAGTGGAGCCGAAGCGATTCATCCCGGCTATGGTTTCTTAGCGGAGAACGCTGATTTCGTACATGCTGTTCAAAAAGCAGGACTCGTCTTTATTGGCCCTTCTGCCGAAGCGATGCAGGCGATGGGTTCAAAAACGGAAGCGCGCCGTTTGATGAAATCCGCCGGAGTCCCGATTATTCCCGGCACACAGCAAGCACTAAAATCAGCTTCAAAAGCCAAAGAAGCCGCGGAGAAAATCGGGTATCCTGTGCTATTGAAAGCGGCGCTCGGCGGCGGTGGTAAGGGTATGCGTATCGTCGAGAAAGCGAACGACCTTGAAAAGGCTTTTAATGCGGCGACGCGGGAAGCGCAAGGTGCTTTTGGTGACGACAATATTTATCTTGAGAAATTTTTACCGGGATCGCGTCATATAGAGTTTCAGATTCTTGCCGATAAGTACGGTCATGTGATTCATTTGGGAGAGCGCGAGTGTTCCATTCAGAGACGTCACCAGAAAGTTATCGAGGAGACGCCATCGGTTGCGTTGACTCTGGAGCTTCGCAGAAATATGGGAGAAGCTGCTGTGAAGGCAGCGAAAGCTTGCGGTTATGTCAATGCAGGAACAGTGGAAAGTATGCTGGACGCGACTGGAAATTATTATTTCCTCGAAATGAATACACGACTTCAAGTGGAACATCCGGTGACGGAGATGGTCACAGGTATTGATCTTGTAAAATGGCAATTGCGAATTGCCGCGGGAGAAAAACTGACGCTTGAACAGGAGCACATTGCGCCGCGCGGACATGCGATTGAAGCGCGCATCTACGCGGAAGATGTCTCCAGCGGTTTTCTTCCTGCGACAGGTTTTGTGAATTTCCTGCGCGCACCTTCCGGACCGGGGATTCGAGAAGACAGCGGCATCGCGGAAGGCAGCGAAATTTCCCGGCACTACGATCCGATGATTTCCAAGTTAGTGGCATGGGGAGAAACACGGGATGAAGCTGTGAATCGCCTTGCTCGTGCTCTGCGTGAATATCATATTGCCGGGGTGCCCACAACGATTCCTTTCTGTTTGTTCGTCATTGAGCATCCGAGATTTCTAAGCGGAGATTTCGATACGCGTTTGGTGGATAGAGAACTTCATCGTGAGTTTATGGAGTTGCCCACAGACCCGGAGACAGAACGCTCCATTGCGGTAGTGTTGGCTTTGGCTGCAAGGCAAAATGGTTCTCGCACCAACAATCAAAGCAAGAAAATGGAGAGTTCCGCGAGCGGTTGGAAATGGTCGGGACGCCGCGATGGCATCGAGAAGTGAGAGATAGCATGAAGAAGGATATTTATTACGTACGCATCAAAGACAAAGAATTCAAGGTCGCTTTCGAAAAGGATGGAGTTTTCGTTGACGGAGCGCTACTTCCAGCGGAACTTGTCCCGACGGCTCACAAGGCGTTTGTGAAAGCACGGATTCACAATCAAATTTTGGCTTTCCCGATTGACCAGCATAATGAAGAAGTGCGACTGCTTCTTTCCGGTCGAGAATATGTAGCTCAGGTCGAAGACGAACGACAACGCACTCTGCGTTCTTTGGGTAGTATCGGCGAGGAAACAGGAGCGGGCGTTACGATAAAGGCTCCGATGCCGGGACTCGTGGTAAAAATCGAAGTGAACATCGGCGATAGCATTGAACGAGGTCAGGGAATTGCAGTCGTGGAAGCGATGAAAATGGAAAATGAAGTACGCGCTCAAGGGGGAGGCATCGTCAAAGATATTCGAGTCAAAGATGGGCAGACGGTAGAAAAAGGCGAGGTACTCGTTGTCATCGAATAAACAGTCGCGTGATGCGTGGGAAAAAGCAGTTCGAAATGCTTTGGAGCAGACTCCGGAAAGAAAGCAGGAATTCCAAAGCACGTCGGGCATACCCATAAAACGCCTCTATGAAAGTTCGGATGCTTCTGGAGTAGAAGAACGTTTAGGTTATCCGAGCGCTTTTCCGTTTACACGCGGAATTCAACCGACGATGTATCGAGGACGCTTCTGGACGATGCGGCAATACGCCGGTTTCGGAACTGCTGAAGAATCGAACAAGCGCTATCACTATCTTCTTGAGCGCGGCCAAACCGGTCTTTCCGTTGCGTTTGACTTACCGACACAAATCGGTTACGATAGTGATCATGCTGCTGCGATGGGTGAGGTCGGGCGCGTGGGTGTCGCTGTCAGTTCTCTTGAGGATATGGAGCGGCTTTTTCAAGGAATTCCTCTGGATAAAATCAGTACGTCGATGACCATCAGTGCGACAGCCGCGATTCTTTTAGCGTTTTATGTCGCCGTTGCGCGTCGAAACGGTTGCGAGGAAAAGCTGCTGCAGGGCACGGTGCAGAATGATATTTTAAAAGAGTACGTTGCGCGAGGAACGTACATCTATCCACCGCGTCCTTCGATGCGTCTGATTACGGATGTGATTGTCTATTGCAAAGAAGCTCTTCCGAAGTGGAACAGCATTTCTATCTCGGGCTATCATATTAGGGAAGCGGGAGCGACGGCGGTTCAGGAACTCGCGTTTACCTTTGCGAATGCTTTAGCTTATGTGGACGCAACGCTTAAGCGTGGGCTTGACATTGACGACTTCGCTCCGCGCTTGTCGTTTTTTTGGGATTGCCATAATTCGTTTTTTGAAGAGGTGGCGAAATTCCGAGCGGCACGGCGTATCTGGGCGACGCTGATGAAAAATAAATACGGCGCAAAGAATCCTCGCTCGCAGATGCTGCGCTTCCACACACAAACAGCGGGATGTTCCCTGACAGCACAGCAGCCGGAGAACAACACAGTACGTGTCGCTTTGCAAGCGATGGCGGCAGTTTTAGGCGGCACGCAGAGTCTTCACACGAATGCGTTTGATGAAGCATTATCGCTTCCTTCTGACCAATCTGCGCGACTGGCGCTTCGGACACAGCAAATTATCGCTTATGAATCCGAGGTAGCCGATACGATAGATCCTCTGGCGGGTTCTTATTATGTTGAAGCTCTGACTCGTGAAATCGAGAGCAGAGTGAGTGACTATCTTGAACGTATCGAGGAAATGGGGGGAGCGATTGCGGCGGTAGAGGCACACTATTTCCAGGAAGAAATCGCGCGCGAGGCGTATCGTCATCAGAAAGAAGTTGAATCCGGCGAACGTGTTATCGTTGGTGTGAACCGCTTTGATGAAGAAGAGAGCGACGAGAAACTAAACCTGTTGAAAGTCGATCCGACTGTCGAAGAGAAACAGCGCAAGCAGCTTCATGAATTGCGCGCTCGGAGAAACAAGACGAAGGTCGAAAATTCTCTGAATCAGCTAAGAAAGAAAGCGCAGACAGAAGAGAATCTGCTGCCGGTTATCATTGATTGCGCGCTTTGCGATGCGACACTCGGAGAAATATCGGATGTATTACGAGATGTTTGGGGGGAATATAAAGAATAGTCGTGCCCTGGAATCAAGATAAATTCGAACGCGCACTACAGACTCGCCGCTTTGGACGCGAGGCGGTATTTTTTCAAGAAATCGATTCCACCAACCGCTGGCTTCTGGAGAACGAAGGGCGTTTTCATACGGCCGGGGCAACGGTGATAGCGGAGCATCAAAGCGCCGGGCGGGGAAGATTGGGACGCCACTGGGAAGATGTTTTCGGAAAATCTCTTCTTTTTTCGGTACTATTGCGGCTGAATAAATTGAATTCCGCACCCTTGGGATTTATTCCGCTTATCGCAGGGATTGCTCTTGCACAGACGATTTCCGAAACCTGCGAAAATTCACCCAAAGGATTACAGTTGAAATGGCCGAATGATTTACTCATTGATGATAAAAAGGTAGCGGGAGTATTGACCGAAAGTGTTACCTCTAAAAACAAGTTCTGCGTCGTTGTGGGTATCGGTGTTAATGTTTATCAAGACGCAGCAGAGCTACCGATGGCAACACGCTTACCCGCGAGTTCGCTTCATCTGAGCGGTCTTACTATTTCTTCGCGTGAAAATCTGCTGGCGCAGATTCTGTTTCGTTTTGAAAAACTCTATGATTTATTTATAGAATGTCGAGTACAGGAAATTATTCAAAATTGGGCGGCTTTTTCACTTTCATCCAGAAGCAGATTCGCTGTAAAAAGGGGAGAAGAAGTTATTCGAGGCACGTATGAAGGGATCGGGAACGAAGGACAATTACTCATAAGAGAATCAAACGGTAACATTCAGGAAATTTATAGTGGCGAAATCGTCTCAGAAACAGATAGACAGCGGGATTCTGCTCGCGGTTGATGTCGGGAATACCCATACGGTTATCGGAGCTTTTCGTGGAACGCAGTTGCTCGACAGTTGGCGAATGGCGACTCGCGTAGCGCGAACAGCGGATGAAGTGTGGATTCTGCTGCGGCAATTTCTGGATATGGCGGAAATCGAAAGCCGTCAGATTTCAGGTATGGCAGTGTCATCTGTCGTTCCTGAAATGACCACGGTTTATCAACGCGCGTCAGAGCAGCGATTGAAACTGAAACCGCTTATTATTTCCGCGAAAGAAGTTTCATGGTTGAAGATTCGCTGCAAGAATCCTGCGCAGGTTGGAGCAGATAGATTGTGCAACGCGGTGGCAGCGTTTCAGAAATACGGCGGTCCGCTAATTATTATTGACTTCGGAACCGCGACGACCTTTGATGTTGTCGATAGAGAAGGAGCTTACCTCGGCGGAGCCATCGCGCCGGGGCTTGAAACAGCGGCGGCGAGTCTGCACCATCAGGCGGCAAAACTTCCGAAGGTTGATTTAGTGTTTCCCGATAGCGTTATCGGATGTACAACCGAAAAAAGTATTCAATCCGGAATCTTGTTCGGGTCCGTTGAAATGGTCGAAGGGCTGATACGTCGCATTTCCAAGGAGCTTGGGACGCAAGTGAAAGTCATCGCAACCGGTGGGCTTGCGACGCTGGTGTTCTCACATTCGGAGATACAAGTATCCGTCGAACCGGATTTGGTTTTGGAAGGCATTCGAGAGATATACGATCATTGGCGAGAGGCGCCATGAGACTAATCCTCTGGGGAATCATCTTCAGCAGTCTGTTGCTTGTGCCGCCAAGTCAGGCGGGTAATATTGATTTGGTTTACCCCCGGCTCGAGGACGATGGCACACCGTATGTCTTTATGGACACCGTCAGAACGACGTTTTTCTTCGGCAACGTATCTCCGGCTGACGCACGGCTGGAGGTAGCAGGACGTTCCGTAGAAGTGACCTCTGATGGTGCTTTTTTGGCATATATCCCACTTGATACGGCGTCTGGAACAAAATCGCTCCGGTTTGCTCTAATAGTAGAGAAAGGGCTCATTGACACCTTCGATTTCCCTTATGTCTTTGCTCGCGAGACGGAGGCGTCGAAGCCTGAGACGATAGCGATTAAGATGGGCGATTTTCCGATAAATTTGAAGGTAATCGCAGACCACGCAGTCACGAAGACAATGCCTGGGGGGACGTATGAATTCTTTCCGCCGCGAGGAACAAGCCTTGTCGCGAAAGGTACAGAAGGAAAATATTTTATTATAGAACTCGGCGGGGAAGACGTCACCTATATTGAGAACCGTTTTGTCGAAGTGGACAGCACGGGTTGCTTAGACTATACGGTTCTTCGTGACATGAACATCGCGTCTCACCTGCAGCAAAGCACAGTGACAGTGCCGCTGAGCCGCCCTTGTCTTTTTCACGCGCGGTCGTCGTCGGATTTAAAAGAGTTGACGGTTTCTTTTTTTCATTCCGTATCCCATATCAACAAGATAACCTTCGAGCCTTGGGAAGGCGGAGTGAGTCTCGCTCAATGGCAATCCGGCGGTGAAGGACATGTGGACGTTACGATTCGATGCACGACACCTATCGAGCAGGGCTATAGCGTTCTATATACGCCGGATTATTCGGCGGCGGAAATCACGATTCGCCACCAGCCTGCGGGTCGGCAGGGTTCTTTACGCGGCAAGACCATCGTCGTGGATCCGGGACATGGAGGCGCGGCAAACGGTTCTGTGGGGCCATTGCGCACGATGGAAAAGGATGTCGTGCTGGCTTTGGGGAAACTGCTGGTGCGGGAGCTTGAGAAGCGCGGAGCGAATGTCGTTCTGACAAGAGAGGATGACGCATACGTCGGAATCTACGAGCGAGTGGATTTCGCACGCGAAAACCATGCGGATTTTCTCATCAGCTTGCATTCGAACGCACTCCCGGATGGAGACAATCCTTTCCTACGACACGGCAGCGGAACCTATTACTACCATCCCGGAAGTCGCCGAGCAGCGGAGACGGTTCATCGCCGGCTTCTACAGGCTGCGAAACTGCGTGATGACGGAATTTTCTACGATGATCTCGCGTTGGTTAGACCGTCGGATTTTCCAGCGGTGTTGGTTGAAGTGGCGTACACGATGTACCCTGAGGAAGAGAAGTTGCTTCGCGATCATAAATTTTTGCAGAGGGTGGCAAAGGGACTTGCCAGAGGTATTCAAGACTATTTTCGAATGAGGTAACTGTTTGGACAAAGTATATCTGACACGGGATGGACTGCAAAAGTTAGAAGGAGAGCTCAGGCAGTGGAAAACAAAGCGATTGCCCGAGATGCTCAAACAGGTTGCGGAAGCTCGTGAACATGGCGACCTCTCGGAGAATGCCGAATATCATGCGGCCAGAGAGGAATTGACTCGAATTCATGCCAAGATTTATCAACTTGAGCAGACGCTTTTTAATGTACATCTTGTCGATGAAAATTCTATCGACACGGATCAGGTTCGCATTTTAACCACGGTTCGAATTCAAGACCATTCAAAAAATCAACAGCGACAATATACCCTCGTCGCATTGGAAGAAGCGGATCCGACTATCGGAAAGATTTCCGTGCAATCACCGGTAGGGCGAGGGCTGATCGGGAAAAAAGCCGGCGACAGGGTGACGATTCAAGTTCCTGCAGGGAAAGTCGAATGGACGATCCTTGAAATCCTGCCGCTGAGAACTAAAGGAGGATCTGACAATGGCAACTCCACGGCAACTTAGACGTTCAGCGACCTCTCGCGTGCTGGGAGGTGTCTGCGGAGGTTTAGCGGAATATTTCGATATCGATCCCACCATCGTGCGTATCATTCTGATTGCACTGGCAATACTATCTCTCGGATTCGGCGGCGTCATTCTGTATATCTTGGCATGGATAATCATGCCTGCGCCGCTTGGAATAGGAGCGGAGACAGGTTTTACGGACACCGGGACAAAAACGGGTTTGGGCATCATTCTTGTCGGAGCGGGACTAATTCTGGTTCTGTTTATGGCAATGCCGTGGGGATGTGTTATTCCGGGGCCTTGGCATTGGTCGGGGCATTTTCCGATGATGCCGTTGCGCTTTCTTCTTCCCGTAGCTTTAATTATTGGAGGAATTGCACTTTTATTTATTGGACTAAGCGGAAGAACCGAGCAAAGTACAACTACGAGTACTCCCGACGAAAAATCCGAGGGAGAATCGAGTTCAACATCTACAAATGGAGAAAAACGCACCATGCGCAGACTTCACCGTTCGCTTCGCAACAAGAAAATCGCAGGTATTTGCGGTGGTCTTGGAGATTATTTCAATATTGATCCGACGATATTTCGTCTTCTCTGGATTTTTCTCCTGCTCTTCTATGGGACGGGAATTCTCATCTATCTGATTCTCTGGATCGTGATTCCTCAGGAACCGGTCATCATTACGCCGCCGAATTCAACGACATGAGGTAGTAGTGGAGCTGCGCCACTATAGAAATTTTTGCATTATCGCTCATATTGATCACGGGAAATCCACACTCGCTGACCGTTTGCTCGAGCTGACGCATACACTGTCACCTCGCCAAATGCGCAAGCAGGTTCTGGATGATATGGACATCGAGCAGGAGCGAGGGATTACCATCAAGATGCATCCCATCACGATGGAATACGAGCATACGGATGGGAAAACGTACTTGCTCAATCTCATCGATACTCCCGGTCATGTGGATTTTACCTATG
The DNA here is from genome assembly GCA_964483885.1 of uncultured Alphaproteobacteria bacterium. Lineage (GTDB taxonomy): Bacteria > Electryoneota > RPQS01 > RPQS01 > DYHQ01 > JAUXGA01. The sequence continues at coordinate 22,682 of CAZADO010000143.1, forward strand.
AAGTATCGCGCTCGCTGCGCGCCTGCGAAGGAGCGCTTTTAATCGTTGATGCGACACAGGGAATCGAAGCGCAGACGATTTCCAATCTGTATCTGGCGATGGAAAACAACCTGACCGTTATTCCTGTCGTCAATAAAATCGATCTTCCCGCCGCCCGAGTCGAAGAAGTGAAAGCGGAAATTTGCGAGTTATTAGGTGTCGAGGAAAACGAAATTCTGTGCGTCAGCGCCAAGCAGGGAACGGGAGTCGAAAAAGTGCTGCCGGCGGTTGTCGAACTGATTCCACCTCCGAAAGGAAATCCGGATGCTCCGCTCCGCGCGCTTATTTTTGATTCTGTCTTTGACAATTACAGGGGAGCGGTTGCTTATGTGCGGGTCTTCGACGGAATTGCTCGAGAAAAGCTCGGAGTGCGCTTTTTAGCGACCGGACAAACGCGCGAGATAGATGAAGTCGGTATTTTGCGCTTGAAGCAGATAAAAAGGGACACTCTCGAAACCGGGAGTGTCGGATATATTATCACAGGCTTCAGGGAAGTACGCGAGCTCAAGGTCGGGGATACGATTGCGGCGGCGGATGCTTCGGGAATCGAGCCGTTGCTGGGTTACCGGGAAATGAAACCGATGGTTTTCTCGGGGCTATTTCCTGCGAAGAATGAAGATTATGAATTGTTGCGCGACTCTCTTGAAAAACTCCGGCTGAACGATTCGGCTCTTTTCTATGAACCGGAAGTGTCGGTTGCATTAGGATTTGGTTTTCGCGCCGGTTTTCTGGGTCTTTTACATTTGGAGGTGATTCAGGAGCGCTTGGAGCGTGAATATAATCTTGATCTTGTTTTCACCGTACCGAGTGTCGAATACAAGGTGAATCTTACCGACGGTTCGCAGTTGCTGATTGACAATCCAACAAAATTACCGGATCTCGGGACGATTGAATCTATTGAGGAACCCTATATTCAAGCTTCAATAATCACACCCGAAGAGTTCATCGGCACGATTATGAAGATTTGCCGGGAGCGTCGGGGAGTTTATATCACGACGGAATATGTGGATTTCAGACGTGTAAATTTGCGGTACGAACTTCCTTTGGTCGAGGTGATTTTTGATTTCTATGATAAATTGAAGAGCGTTTCCCGTGGCTATGCTTCCCTCGACTATGAACTGATGGGGCACCGCGTTTCGAACATGGAACGTCTTGATATTTTGGTGAATGGTGAAGTTGTTGACGCACTTTCGATGATTGTACATTCGGATAAGGCGTACGATTGGGGTCGGCGCGTCTGCGACAAATTCAGGGATTTGATTCCGCGGCAGCTTTTCGATGTAGCGATTCAGGCGGCACTGGGTTCACGGATTATCGCTCGCTCAACGGTTAAAGCTGTCCGCAAGAATGTCCTCGCCAAGTGCTATGGGGGAGATGTGACGCGGAAACGTAAACTTCTGGAGAAACAAAAAGCGGGGAAGAAGCGTTTAAAGCAGGTGGGAAATGTGGAAATCCCGCAAGAAGCGTTCTTAGCGATTCTTAAGGCGGACTAAATCAATTTTGTAAAGGATTTTAAGGAAACTATGGCACCTATCAGCAAGACCATTGCGCGTCTATGGAATAGGAAGAAGGCTTCGGAAGAGAAACCGAAACGCCCGAAAGGACTCATTCGTGAATGGGTCGAATTTCTGATTACGTTAACCATCATGGTTTTCTTTATTCGGGTCACGACCGTGGAAGCTTTTCGCATCCCGACCGGTTCAATGGAGGATACGCTGCTGGTCGGCGATTTCCTACTTGTGAACAAATTTGTTTATGGGATTCGTACTCCGGATTGGATAGGAGTGCCGTTCACGAAAATCGGATTCCATATTCCATCAACTCGGCTGCCGTCTTTGAGCGAGCCTGAGCCGGGAGACGTCGTTGTTTTTCGGTTTCCCCTGAAGCCGGATTTAAACTATGTCAAACGCTGCGTGGCGGTTGGCGGCCAGACGATTGAAATACGAGATAAAGTCCTTTATGTGGACGGAGAGCCAGCTCCTTATGTCGATTTTACCAAGTTTACACGCAAACAGATATTGAAAAAGGGGGTGGGCGAACGCGGAATTTTTTCTCCGTCAAGGTACCCGTGGAATCATGACAATTACGGGCCGATTACTGTTCCCGAAGGTCAATATTTTATGATGGGAGATAATCGCGATAACAGTGCGGACAGTCGCTACTGGGGTTTTTTATCCAAAGATTTGGTTGTGGGTAAAGCGCTTATTATTTATTTCTCATGGAATAAATATGTTCCCTGGACCCGATTTTACGAAAAAATCCGTTGGGAACGAGTGGCACAAATTATTCACTGAACATGTATCAATTATATTTCTTGAATAAAAAGAAGAGCCCCGAAGATTTCGGGGCTTTTCTCACTCATTTTCATTAAGATAGTTTATTTGCGCAGGACGCGGGAGCGTCCTGCCTAGTATGTGAAGATTAAATGTTTGTGGGATGTATCAATGAACTCCGCGCCGCGGCATGCGTCTCGCGTGCCCGGAACAGAGTTAGAACTCACCTTCGTTTTCTTCTGCAAGAAGCGTCACTCGTTCCATGCCTTCAATGGCTGAGAGAAAAGAGAGCAACTGCTGTTCGTTGACTCCTCGTTTGAGGCGCACGAGGTAGGAATGCTCGATGAATTGTCCCATACGCACCGTTTTTACTCCCAGTCGTTTATGCGATGACAGGAACCGTTCGAAAACCTGATGATAGCTGAGGTCATCTGAATCGGAGGGGATGAGCTGAAAGCGAAGCAGATAGACGCCGCGCGACCCGGTTCCAAATTGGATAAAATCGAGCAGTAAGAGCAGGAAAAGGATTAGGGCAGTGCCGTAAAGAGCAATCGAGTAGTTACCGATACCGGCGGCCATTCCCGCGGCAAGGGCGAAAAAGACATAGGCGATATCCCGGTTGTCCTTCACGACGGTTCGAAAGCGAATAATCGACAGCGCTCCGACAAGACTGAAGGCTCTGGCGATGCTGTTGCCGATTACCATCATGACTAACGCGACAACCATTGACAGGATGACTAAGGTAAGGAGAAAGGATTGATTCATCGCTCTGTGCCGGTTCGTCAAGCGATAAACAACAGACACCATGAAGCCGAGAAGAAAGGCGAGAAGCAGATTGATAATAATATCTACCGGAGTGACGTTTTGACTGGCTGAAGCGAAGCTGTTAAGGAAGTTCATACGTGAAACTCCCGTACTTCGGTAGAAGGGAGATGGACGTTGAGTCCATTGCAGTATTTCGAAATGGGCTGAACGTGCAATTTGAAATCACGAACAATATTCCGCATCCAAACGGGCATGCGCTGGTAGAATTTAACTTCAAGAATGAAGACTTGATTTACCAAGACGCACAAATCCTGTTCACGAAAAATTTCTTCCACATCGGGATGAGGGTAGCTGCGCACGTTAAAATCAAAGGTGACGCGAAACGAGGGATCTGTCAAACCTCTCAGCGCTTCTCTCTCATAGGTGATGAGAGCTTTGGACTCCAGTTTCAGCCGTTTGAAAAGATAGACGAATTTATCTAAAGCCGCCCGTTCAATGAATCCCGGTTGATTACTTGTGAGATGTAGCTGAGCGCCATTCATCAGATTCGGCGTTTCGGCGAGTGATACCTGCGCGCGTTCTTTGAAAATCGTGCCGTCTATTTTGCGTTTGATTTCAAGAAACGCGATGCTGTCCGGATGACTTGAATTGTAAGTGCGAACGCGCAATTTCTTGCGAATTTTGAGTCCGTCAAGTTTTTCGAAGTAGAAAAGGAGGCTCCGGGTATCGAAATAGATGCTGCGAACCGTGTAGCGCTGTTTCGGCAATTCCTGACAAAAGGGATCATGTTCCATGTGCACCAGAATGCGTTGGCGCAACGGATCCAACATCTCTATCGGAACGTAATACTTAAACTCTTTTCGCTCGAATTTTCCCATTTTCAGGTCGTGGTAAAGATTTCAACGCTGCAAGTTTTTTATTCCGCTAAGTTTCGCCCGAATGCTCGCTATCAAGGTTTGTCTGCCAACGGGAATGCGGGCCTTCCCTGTCATTCCTGTTTGCAATCGCCTTTGGCTGTTCTCTAAGAGAGCGACTCCGTAAGCACCGGGAATGTCATCTTTAGCGTAGTCAATTCTGAGAAGTTCGGTGGTATGCAAAACGGATTGGTCGGCAATAAGCCTTATTTCAATTGGTGGTCTTTCCATCAACCAGGCAGCGTTTGCTTCAGAGATGGACATGATTGCTGCCATCGTATCCAAGCCTTCGACCTGCAACAGGATATTCGTATTGCTCCCCAACGTAAGTCGGCCATTGATAGGGGAAACGATGGCTTCCGTCTTTCCCAACGAGTGCTGTGTGCTCTCCACAACGCGCCGGAGACGTTCGATTTCTGTGCGGGCTATCGCGATATCTTCAGGGCGTGCTCCAGCTTCTAACGCTTCGACTTGTGCCGTAGCTATTTTTAGTTCGGCCTCAAGAACTCGATAACGACTGTCTGTCTCCTGCCACTTAACCGCGGAAACAATCCCGGAATCATATTGCGCCTTGATGGAAAGATGTTCCAACTGAACCGCTTCAAATGCGGCTTCGGCTCGCTGCAATTCGTGCTGAGCAATCTCGATGTCTTCAACACGCGCACCGGCAAGCAGCGCGTCGTGTTCCGCGTGTGCTTTAGCGAGATCAGCTTCGGAAACACTTAAGCGACCTAAGCCTTCGCGTGAGATGATTAGGGCAATCGTATCACCTTTTTCGACATAGTCACCGTCATGCAGATGGGACGTATATCTAATTTCGACAAGATCAGGACGCTCAAAATGCAACAGGAATTCATTGCCGCCGGAATCTAAAAGGTTCCGTTCCCAAGCTGTGATTATCTGACCTGCACCATCACGAGCTACATACCATACCGACGCAGACTCGATGAGACAAGGAGCCTGAATGGACTGAGAGAATGGAATCGTCCCCGCCAATACCAGAAAAAGCAGAAGTACAAATAATACTAAAAAACGCTTTTTATGGATGGGTTGCAGCTGGTCTCCTATCATTGTCTATTCCTAAATCGCGCCGCACCTTTTGATGACTTAGAATTCAGTGAGACAAAACTGGACAAGCGGGCGTATAATAACATCCGCCAAAAAAACAGTTCTGTTTCTTTGACAATCGAGCAGCCATTCGAGTTTATTAAGGAGGTTGCTGTTGTATGCAGCTTGCCGCGGGAGCAAAACGGTTTTTTCAATGTATCCCAATGCACGGTATCGTTCGCTTTGCTATAGGATGGAGGGTTTCAATAGAATATACACAAATTGCCTATCTAAGGCAAGGGAAATATTCAAAAACCAACTTATTCGATTAAAAAACAAGCCTCCATATAAATTCGGCAATAACCAGTCCTGCGAGAGGTTTCCTATCATACTGTAATATATGGCGTTATAATTCCTGACGTCCTATCGGATATATGAAAACCAAAGGTTAGGGCGGAAATTTTTAAGGGATTCGATTCTCTCTTGCATTTTAACTATTTTAGTATTATTTTACCCAATAACCACCGTCGTCAAGTTCGCTGTTGTATCCGTTTCCGGTTCCTTGCGAGTTTGATGTCCTGTATATGTTCACTTTGTTCGCTGGTTCAATCGGCGGTGGGTTCATTGGGCGAAGCGGCGAATGAAGCAGTTTTTTTGGAGGTTCGCAATGGCGATCGGCACTGTAAAATGGTTTGATGCAACAAAGGGCTATGGTTTTATTTCGGATGACGAAAATGGAACGGATATTTTCGTGCACCGTAATGATCTGACTAATTTATCTGACCCTGCCGGACTGCAGGAAGGGCAGAAGGTCAATTTCGAGGTTGCAAAAGGCCCGAAAGGACTGAAAGCGGTTAATGTGACGTCTGCTGACTAAACTTAGCTGTAGGATTCCCGCAAAACGAAGCGGATCCCATTGGGATCCGCTTTTTTGCATTTATTGGAATTTCTATCATATTCGATTAAGTTGTCTCTAATGCAGCGGCTAACAGGGGAATCATGATTTCGTGATGGCCGATAAAGGTATAGCCTTTTCCCCCCGTCAGAGTCGGTCTTTGTACGACGTTCATACAGGGACGATAATGCGAAGTCATATCGAAGTTTGCGGCATAGAAGTCGTGACAAGGATAGTTCAAATTGCGGGCAACCGCCAGAGCTTTCAGGAAGACTTCGGGCATGATGACCGCGGAACCGACATTAAGAACGACTCCATCTTTGCTGAGCCCGGCAACCTGTTTGGCAAAAATACGGAAGTCATAGTAGGAAAGACGTCCCAGCGTCGCACCGTCCACTCCGGGATGTTCATGAAAAATGTCAGTGCCGATAGCAACGTGAAGCGTCAAAGGAATTCCGGCATTCAGGCATTGCACAAGAAGTGAATCCTCTGCATAGGGAGCTTTTATCCGAATGAGAGCTTCCCCTAAGGCTTCACCCAATCCAATTTCTTTCGTTGAATTCTCTCGCAGCGTCTGGGTGAAAAATTCACCGGTTTCACGCGCCATTCCGAATCGTCCGTCTTTCAGAGTATCCGCGACATCTTCGCTTGTCTGCCCGAAAAGCGCGATTTCGATGTCATGCACCGCAAAGGCTCCATGCGATGAAAGGCTCGATATAAAGCCGTTTTTAAGCAGATGAATCAGAATAGGCGAGAGCCCTACTTTCAAAGCGTGCGCGCCCGTCATCCACAAAATCGGTTTTTTCCCTCGGGCTGATGTCATTCGCCCTGCGAATTCGCGCAGCTCTCCAGCCGCCAAAAAATTCGGTAATCCTTCCCAGAATTCCCGGAATGAAAGCTGTTCCTTTGCCGGTGTGGCGAAGTTTTTACGGGACACTTTGCTGGCGCGTTTTTGGACGGAATAGGTGGTCACACCTGAAAAATCCAAAGCTTCGTATCGGGACACTTATTTACTCCCTATGGTTATGTAGGCAGGTTCTCCCGGTGTATATGTTTCAAGTTCGGCCGTCACTCTTCCAAAGAAGACTTTTGATTGCATTAGCACAGGCAGTTTTCGGTCGTCTGCTGTGAACCAAATCCAGATGCGCGCGCTTTGATCCTTCTTAAAAATTCCTCCGGATTCCAAACGAGGTTCAACGACATAACATTCGAATTCACCGGCAAGTGTTTTGATTTTCTCTTTCTTGCCGATAACAACCCGAAGTCCGTAGGTTTTGTTCACATCATGAACAGGGACAATAAGTGTCGTATCTTCTGCAAAGGTCAGCGTGCGCACCCAGAAGACGGCACTGAGCACATCCTGAATTTGTTCAGGTATAGGATAATCTCCTTTAATTTCTCCATCATCTGTGAGTCGTGCAACACGTTGGCCGTAGAGATATTCGACGAGTTTTTCGTCGTTGTAACGCCCTTCGTGTTGCTGCTTCTGATAGCGGTGAGTGTAAAGGCTGTCATAATCAATCCACGTCTCGATTTTGTCACGGACTCGGAAGATGGGATCGAATCCTTTAGCAGACCGCGCCTGTGATACTCCGTGGTAGCAAAGCTGTCCACGCACTCGTACCGTATCCAGAATCGTTATGCGCGCTTTCCCAGCAGGGATGAAGCCATAGCGAACATGATATTCGAGAGATTCTCCCAATCCAAACGGGAGACGGCGAGGAACCGCAGACGAATCGTTCGCAAAGCTTGGCGCGACAGCCAACAGTCCAGCCACAAAGGCTGACATCAGATAGATAAGTGGATTTTTCAGCACTTCTTTTCCTCAGTAAATTTCACTTTCAGAATCTGCACAATTCGCTCCAACTCTTTATCCAGTTCTTTGAAACATCGCTCATATTGGAATGGATCTGCTCCAACGGGATCAGCGACTTCTCGATCTTCAAGAAGTTCACTGCGACCGTAATCTTTCAGCAAATAGATAGCTGCCGCTTTATCGGGATAAGCATAAGAAAGAAGATTCACATGACTTTCCGCCATTCCCAGAATGATATCGGCGCTGTGAACAATCTCTGCTGACGCCTGCCGTGTGCGATGCGAATTTAGCTTCAAACCGTGCGCAAGACCAGTTCCGATGGCCAGTGGATGTGCGGGGAAACCATGTTCCGTGGCGACGCCCGCCGACAGAACGTTCACATCCTGCAAGCCGTTTCGCTGCAATTTCCGCCGGAGAATGGCTTCTGCCATTGGGCTTCGACAGGTGTTGCCGGTACAGACAATCAAAATCGTCATCCGGAGGAATCCTTATGTAAGAAAGCGTGGATTTTGGCTGCTGGAATCGCTCCTTCGCGCAGGATTTTTACGGGCTCCATTCGAGCATCCACAACCGTCGAAGCTACTCCCGTTAGTTTCTCGCCTGCGTCTATAACTAACGCAGCTTGCTTTAAAACGTCTTTGTCGATCTCTTGAAAATCCGACGGAGGAGGGGAGCCGGATCTATTGGCGCTTGTCGCCCAAAGTAATCCTCCACTAACTTTCAGAAGAGCGCGCATAAAATCATGATTCGGTATTCGATAGCCCAGAGAACCATCAGGAGCATTGTATTTTGCGCTGATATCTGGATTCGCATACCAGATAATCGTTAAAGGTCCCGGCCAGAATTTCTTGGCAAGGCGAAGCGCCGAACCTTTTAGGCTTCTGCCTGCGGTACGGTTCACGACCTCCAGATTTTCGACCAGCAAGACATAAGATTTGGAATCACGAGCTCTTTTCGCTGATGCAAGAGCACGAAAAACCGATGGAGAAAAAGCGGCGCCGCCGATTCCGTACACCGTGTCGGTCGGGAAAATGAGCAGCGAACCGTTTTTCACAACTTGAGCGGCCTCCAGCAGAAGCTGCTCGCTGTTGTTCTCGGTAAGTTGGACTATTCTTGTTTTACCAATTTGAGACAATGCGATTCAAAATGTCCTCTGTTAGTTTGCGAAGCGCTTCATCGATTCCCGTTTGTCGGTCGGCAAGGGAACCGGTGTAGGGATAGTTGCCCCATGTCGAGAAATTCTCCTTCCAAAGATCTTCTCCTGTGCCCGTTTTCTCAAGAGCAATCTCGCAGGTAATATCGAAGCGGTACTCCGAAACCTGTTCGTCGGCGGTGTACGTATTAGGCGTGTCGTTGATGCGCAAAATGGTGCCGTGAAGAATCGCATCCGCGCGGGATTCATCGACGATTTTCAATATTCCCTCACGCTGGAATCCTGTGATGAGAGCATCGGTAATCGTTTCCTGGATGCCGAACTCCGCCGTCTGGTTAGCAAAAAGCGGAATTGAAATGCTCTTGATATCACCGGCAACAGCCCCCGTAAACGAGTAATTTCCGCAGCCTAAAATAAACGTACTCATGGCGAGTACTACACTGAGGCATATGCTGATTTTCCAATTCGTATTTTGCATGAGGTTG
>CAZADO010000144.1:0-6767 GCA_964483885.1 uncultured Alphaproteobacteria bacterium
TTTGCAAGGCGAATCTCCTGAAAATATTCGAACGATTTGGCTGACGACTTCGGGTGGTTCCGTTTTCGATATCCCATTCGAAGATTTGGATAAAGTAACACCGGCGGTTGCACTCGCTCATCCCACGTGGCAGATGGGACCGAAAATAACGATTGATTCCGCGACGCTGATGAATAAAGGGTTGGAAGTTATCGAAGCGCAGCGATTGTTCTCGGTGTCTCCTTCACAAATAAAAGTCGTTGTGCACCGGCAGTCCATCATTCATTCCGCTGTCGAATTCTGCGATGGTTCTTTCAAAGCTCAATTGTCAACGCCGGACATGAGGCTGCCGATTCTGTACGCTCTGAGTTACCCGGAGCGTATCGAATCAACGCTGGTACCGACTTGCTTGACCGACATCGGAGCCTTAACCTTTGAAGATGTTCCGCCCCGGAAATTCCCCGCCCTTGAGCTTGCCTATCAAGCGCTCGAAAAAGGCGGAACGGCGCCGGCGGCACTCTCGGCGGCTGATGAAGTCGTCGTGCAGGGATTTTTGGAGAAAAAGATAACATTCATGCAGATCAGCCGTATTCTTACGGGCGTCCTTGACGCTTGGCCGGATGAACCTTTGCAGTCTTTGGATGGTGTCCTAAAAGCGGATCAGCGCGCGCGCCTAATGGCTGAAGAAGCATTGAAACATGCAGGAAGTGTTGTAGTCGGATGATTTTTACGCTGTTCGCATTTATTGTTGTTCTCGGAGTAATTATCCTTGTTCATGAAACCGGGCATTTCATCGCAGCACGGCTGACGGGGATGCGCGTCGAGCGATTTTCCATCGGATTTCCTCCGCGTATTGCCAGCAAGAAAATCGGAAATACCGAGTTTGTTCTTGCATGGATTCCGCTGGGCGGCTATGTCAAGATTGCGGGAATGATCGATGAGTCGATGGACAAGGAATCGATTACGGGCGCACCGGACGAATTCATGTCCAAGAATCCGCTGCAAAAGATTTTTGTGTTGAGCGCCGGTGTACTGATGAATTACATCATGGCGGCGCTGATTATCACCGGATTGACGTTGACAATGGGTGTCGCTCAAGTGGGTGAGCCTCTGATTGGCGAGGTGACGCCGGATTATCCTGCGGAAGCTGCCGGATTGCTGCCGGGGGATAGAATTGTAGCTGTCGGCGACAGCAGTGTTTCCGATTGGGCGGATGTCGTCGGTTTGATCTCGCACGGCGCGGATACCGTCCACCTAACGCTCGCTCGCGAAGATTCTCTATGGTCGCTGGCTATCCCGACAATCGAAGTGGAAGACAACGGCGGAACGAGACGCGTTATCGGAATCGTTACAGCCGTCACGTTTGAAAAAGCTTCTATCGCTGAAGGTCTGGGGCAAGGAATCCGATTCTGTACCGCGACAACCGGGAGCATATTAGGATTCTTCAAGCAACTTGCATTTGGGCAGGCGAGCGTTCAGGATCTTGCCGGGCCTGTCGGAGTCGCAAGACTTTCCGGAGAAAGCGCGCGTCAGGGATTGGGGACGTTTCTTTTCTTTTTGGCATTTGTCAGTGTTTCCATCGGATTTCTGAATATTTTGCCGTTTCCCGTTTTGGATGGAGGGCACATCGTTTATGTTCTCATCGAGGCAGTGATTCGCCGTCCGATTTCGACGAAAGTGAAGCTCATCATCCAACAGACGGGATTTATTCTATTGGTTCTCCTTATTTTGATTGTGACCTATCATGATATTTTACGCCTTCTCGGAAAATAAACAGCGACAACGAATGTCTGTTAGTTATCGCAGAGTATGTCGTGGCTTGATTCTCGCCGCTGCGCTATTGATTTTAGTGGCGGTTATGCCCGGAGATGCGGCTCAGGCTCGGGGAGTGGAGCTGACGAGCAAACAAATCGCGAACAATGCAAAGGCGATGGATCACTTTATCCGCGGAGTCATCGCGGATAAAGTGGATGATTATTACCGCGCTGTCTTCGAATATCAGGAAGCGTTGGAAGCGGATCCGAATTCGCCTTTTATCTATGTGGCTCTGGCGCAAGATTATATCATTCTAAACAAAGTATCTCAAGCGCTTGGGTTACTTGAAAAGGCTCTGAAAATTAATCCCGATTATGTTCCCGCTCTCGAACTTTATGCCGGACTTCTGCTCAATACGGAACAGTTGCCTAAAGCACTTGAACTCTTCGAGCATCTGGCACGGCTTAACACAAATGAGGTAGAATACTCGTTTCAACTTCTACGCCTCTATCTGCGAAAGGGAGATTTCGACCGAGCGGATACGATGTACCAGAGGATGGTAGCGATAGAAGGTGAATCGAAAGAACTTCTGTTGCAGGTAGCAACGGTTCTCCTCATGGGTGAAAGTACTCAACGCGCCATACCCTATTTAGAACGATTGGCTGAGCTCGACTCGACCGATGCCGCCGTCGTTTACACACTGGGAACTCTCTGCCTTCAGCGAGGAGACATTGTTTCGGCGGAGAATCATTTCAAAAAAGCCGTCATACTTCACCCGGAAGTCGCTCGTTATTGGATGGGATTGGCGATTTTGCAGATGGACTTGGATGATTATGCCGCTGCATGCCGGACTCTTGAGCAAGCCGTGGATACGATTCCGGGAGACGCGGGTCTTTGGAGCTTGCTGGGGACTTGTCAGAGTCAACAAGGGGATACGGCAGAAGCTATTATCTCACTGAAGAAAACGATAGAACTCGACACGACAAATTATACGGCACTGGGAGTGTTGGCGCTGATTTACGAACGGCAGGACAGTATCCAAAAAGTTTTCGAACTCTATGAGCATGCGATTGAGCTTTCCGACAGTGCCGCCGTGTTTTTGAACAACTATGCCTATTCACTTGCGGAACGAGGATTGGATTTGGATCATGCGAAGGAAATGTCCGAAAAAGCATGCGCCGCGGAGCCTGAGAATTCAGCGTATCTGGATACGATGGCATGGATCTTATTCCAGCAGGGAGATCATCAGTCGGCTGTTCGCTGGCTGCGCAAAGCCTTGAAAATCGATCCGCACAGTGCGCCAATCTGGGAGCATTTGGGGGATGTTTATCAAAGCAGCGGCTCTTCTTCCAAGGCTCGGAAATATTTTCGGAAAGCCTTGAAAGAAGATCCGGAAAGCGAGACAGTCAGGAGTAAACTTGGTTTATAGATTCTTGAGTTTGCTTCTTCCTCTTTTTTTTCTGACCGGCTGCGCAAGCCGCGCTTTTTTGCGAGCGCCCGATGGAAATCGCTGGACAGCGGAAGATGTGATTCATCTGCATATTGACCGCTCTATGGCATGGGAATCTCTTTTTGCAGCGATGAAGGTGAAACTGGAGGTGGGAAAAGACCGCTGGAGTGCGGCAGGGAATCTTCAGTACCAAGCGGGAGAGCAGATCAGTTTTCAGTTTCGGAAACCTTATCAATTCGTCTTGGGAGATGTTTTCCTGACACCGACGCGACTTGTTTATTGGCCGCCGTTCTCGACGCCTCAAGTTTACGAGAAGTTCGATTCCTTAAATCTGATGGATTTTTTTCCTTTCGAACTGCCGAATTGGGACGTAAGGGATATGATGCCGTTTCCTTTTGGTGCGCGGTCGAGTGGGTTTCAACTGGATACGGTGATAACCTCTGGGGAAACGTATCTGCTGAATGGCAGATCGGCAAATGCAGAGCACTATCTGGTTGCGTCGGCGATTCGAGGAGAGATTTTAACGGAAAGAATCGAGCGGGACGGTCGGGAATCCATGCTGAAAACGTACCGAAAATATACGATTTGTGAAAATTGGCTGGTTCCGACAGAGGTTCAGTGTGAAACGGAAGGGAGCGGCATTTCCCTGACGTGGAAACTCATCAAACCCGCTCTGCGTGCGACGCCTCGCCATTTATAATTCTCAAACCATTTTATCATTTTAGTGGTCATCATGTCTGAAAGACCGAAAGTTTCCGTAGTTATTCCGCTCTACAATGAAGACGAGTCTTTGCGGGAACTTCACACCCGCATCGCTGATATCTGTGATAAACAGAATCTATCGCGCGAAATTCTTTTTGTGGATGATGGTTCTACGGATAAATCTTTGCAAGTGCTGAAGGAACTTCGCAAGACCGACCCTACGATTCGCATCTTCTCATTTCGCAGAAACAACGGCAAATCAGCAGCGCTTCAAACCGCCTTTTCCAGAGTACGAGGCGATTTTGTCATCACGATGGATGCGGATCTTCAGGACGACCCACAGGAAATTCCGGCGCTGATTGCAAAATTGGATGAAGGATATGATTTGGTATCGGGCTGGAAACGCAAACGGCATGATCCGATTTCAAAAACAATACCGTCGAAATTCTTCAATTTTGTGACGGGTTGTCTTTCCGGCTTGCGTCTCCATGATTTCAATTGCGGACTGAAAGCGTATCGCCGCGAAGTTGTCGAGAATCTGGACGTCTATGGAGAGCTGCATCGCTTTCTGCCGGTCTTGGCACACAAACAAGGATTTCGAGTCAGTGAGATTCCCGTTCAGCACCATGCTCGAAAATACGGAAAGACGAAATTCGGTATTGAAAGATTTCTAAGTGGATTTCTTGATTTGATTACCGTGATTTACCTGACGGGCTACCTCCGCAAGCCGCTCCATCTATTTGGTTCTCTCGGTCTGCTGGCGATTCTCCTCGGATTGGCTATCAACGTGTACTTGGTGATTGGTTGGCTGCAGCGGATTTGGATTGGGAACAGGCCTTTGCTTTTCCTTGGAGTTTTGCTGATGGTTGTGGGAGTTCAATTTTTCTCGTTTGGCCTTCTCGCTGAAATGATGACGCGGCAGGAAGAAAAGAGTCGTGAATATAGTCTGAAACTCGACACAGACGTCGAAAAGGAATAGAAGTTGCCGATGGATTCTGCTTCGGGGATGGCGTGAGACACAGACCAAGTTATCATCGCTTCGGGACTTTTAAGGGATTACTCTTTCTCGGAGCGGTTGTCCTTATTGTGTCCGTGTTGGTGTACACGCAAGTTCTGATTGAGGAATTGCGCGCGAATACGCGCCGCTCTTTGGCACGGACAGTCGAACGTTACAAGGAATTCGTCAAGAGCGAGAATGAATTACTCACGACCATCGCTCTGCAGCAGATTCAAGAAGTCGATTTCCCTATCATTGTGACCGATGCCAACGGTGTTCCAAAGAACTGGAAGAATGTCGATGTTGAATCTGGAGATACATCCCCGGAAGCGCTCGCCAAACTGAAACAGCTCATTTCTATCATGGACCGCCGCGGAAATGAACCGCTAAACATCGAAGTTGCAGAGGGGCAGGTGGATTGGTTTCACTATGGCGATTCCGCCGTCATCCGGCAGTTGCGATGGCTCCCGTGGATTGAGATTATTGCTGCAGCGCTTTTTATTATCGTTGGATATACAGGATTCCGAAATATTCAGCGCAGCGAAGAGCGAATGGTCTGGGTAGGACTCGCCAAAGAAACGGCGCATCAGCTTGGAACCCCTCTAACCTCGATGCTCGGTTGGCTCGAATTACTGCGGGGTGAAGGAGTCCAATCGCGCGCGCTTGGGGAAATGACGCGTGATATTCGTCGGCTGGAAAAAGTAACAGCGCGTTTTTCACAAATTGGTTCCGAGGAAGTTCTGACACCTCATTCGATTGAGGAAGTCGTCAAAGAAACCATAGATTATTTCCGATCACGCCTTCCGAAAACAGGATTTCCGATTGAAATCGTCGAAAAGGTGAATTGCGACGTTCCCGTTCCACTCAACCGCGAACTCTTTGCCTGGGTGCTCGAAAATCTTATCAAGAACAGTCTGGATTCGCTCGATGAGGTGAACGGCAATATCTTAATACACTGTTTTTGCCGGGGCCCCAAAGTCATTATTGATGTGACGGACAATGGCCGGGGAATTGAACTGCGAAATCGAAAACATATTTTCCGACCGGGTTTTTCAACGAAAACACGAGGCTGGGGATTAGGATTGTCTCTGGCGAGACGCATTGTTGAAGAGTATCATGGCGGACGTCTTATCCTGAAGGAATCCACGCCCGGACAGGGAACCACCATGCGAATTGTTTTAAAGTCTTCTCTTGATGTCACGTAAATCGAAATCAGGTTGGCTGCCCGTTTACCGGCTCGCGTTGCTGTTGGTTTTGGGAGTGCTGCTTCTGTTTTTGGAAGCGTTCGCCTACTACTATATCGGTGAACCGCCTCGAAGCCAGTCATCGGAACCGGTCACTGTTATCATTCCTGCAGGAGTCAGTGTCGCGCGAATCGGCGAAATTCTGGGTGAAGCCGGACTCGTGGCGCATCCGAAAATCTTTCAACTCGGAGTGCGTCTTGCCGGTGCGGAATATCGTCTGCAGGCGGGGCATGTAAGTCTGACACCCGGACTTTCGCTGTCGGAACTTATCGACCGCCTTACACACGTGCGAGCAATGGAAGTGCGTGTGGCTGTTCGTGAGGGACTAACTGCTGCTCAGGTTGCCGGATTGCTCCAATCGGAAGCCGGTATCGATTCGTCAGACTTTCTTACTGCGGTTTTTGATACAGCCTTTGCGGAATCATTAGGTTTTGAAGATGCCAGCCTTGAGGGGTATCTTTTCCCGGATACATACAGATTCTATCGAGGGATGAGTGCTCGTCGAGCGGCGATGCGCATGGCATGGAATTTCCGCCGTAAAGTGCCCGATTCGATTTTTCAAGCCGCGAAGAAATGGAATTTGACTCGTCATCAGGTCGTGACGATGGCATCAATTGTGCAATGGGAAGTGCTGCAGCGT
>CAZADO010000145.1:0-7186 GCA_964483885.1 uncultured Alphaproteobacteria bacterium
ATGTTTCTATCCTCCTATTCTGATAACAATTCAATCGATGCAAGAATCCAACCCACAAACAGCGACCGATATCAATACGTTCCAAAGTTCGGCACCAAGGTTCCTTTGGCTGTGTAGGATTTTTTCGCCTCTCGCCACTTAGGCAGGAAATAGCGATTGCCATAAAGCGGCTCTGTCAGAACTCGCTCGATTGTCGCTATACTGACTTCGTTTACATAAGGTCGCGGCCACTTGTAATAGTAACCGCGAGATTTCATGATTAAGGAACGTTCCTTTTGGGGATTTCGAGCGACGGTATCAAAAACCATCTGTACATGATCACCAAACATAGAACCATAATAGAGCGAATCGGATTCGGCAAACAAATATGCGACATCCACACCGGATTCCGTCGTGGCGCTGCGAAGCGGTAAAGGAATTACAGTAAGCTCTTCATCATCAGAATAATCCATAGCAATTCTGTCGATGCGCCATAAATCTCTGGCGCTTTCGATTTTTATCCGGATGGTGTCGATTTCTATATCATGGATATCTAAGGTTATCAACTTTTCTGCTGAGACGTGAGGGCCGACGTTCGGAAACCAACCTTGTTTGACCCAGTTTCCGTTCATCCAAACCGATATATCTAATCCTCCTTCGCGGATGATCCATCCCAAAAATTTCTCCCGCTCTGCCGGATTCGTATTGAGCTCGTGAAGCCATTCGAATCTTTCTATTTCATCTTGAGAAAACATACACTCCAAGACATAATTACACAGAGTCGTATTCTTTCCGTTGATGATAAGCTTCGCTTGGGTTGCGCCTGCCGGTTTGGGAAATTCACATACGAGTCCATCACGAAGATTTTCTTCCACAGAAAGATCGACTGATTCAAGTTCGCTTTCCCACATGTTTCCATCTGCGGTTTTTACATCTTCAGTAACGTTTCTGCCATCGAAAGCCTGAGCAGACAACGGTGCTACTGGAAGACGTATCGTATGAAGCTGACCGTTGACGTCGGGGATGACCTGCATTCCGGGAACATGATCCACGGCGAAAAGAGATAATTCATTCACGAATTGCGATTCCGGCTGCTGATTGGCAACGACGAGGTGATAAGCGCCGCCGACGTCTCGCAGATAATTGAGCCGTTCAATGGTGGTGTATTCCAAACTTCGGCATACGGCACCCGCAAAAGTTTCCGATTCGAGATGATAATCCTCGCCGTCAAAGGCAAAGACCAGTGGGCATGTTCCGACATTCGGTACATTCGGATCGTTCACTTCAGCTTCTCCGCTCGGATCATTGGGCCCACTGGTTACTACACCAGTACCAACAGCCAAAACAACGATTGATCCGGTGACTAACCAGTGTTTTATCAGGTCAACTCGACCGGTTTGGACGAGTTCAATCTCAGAGATTGGAATCGACCAGTAAGATGTGTCCATGGTTCCATCAATTGAATACTTGATGCCATTTCCGTCAATGGAAGTTGTCTTGACAAGCCCGCGCTTCAAATCGTAAATCGTACCGTCTAAGGCCAATACTTCCATCGGCCCACTGTCAGACTCTCGCAAATCAGAAGCCGGAATTACATATTTCGATGACATGCAACCTGTGAACAGCGCTATTCCTACTGCGAGGAGAAGGATTAATTTTGCAAAATGCTTGTTCATTTTATTTTCTCCTTTCTATATCTGAAAAGTGAATGTCAGACCGGCGCTGATGGACCAGCCGCTCATGGAAATCTCCAGTTTTGGTACCTCGGTTGTTTCAGAATGATAAGGAAGGTGTATCGTATCCCTTACAATAGGCGCATCAATGTAATTTATGGCAAGGAAAAGACCCGTTGTCTCCCCAGTAACTTGACCCCACACGTCAAGAATGGCTGAGAAAAGCCATCCATCTTGTTCTCCCGTATCGATTTTAATTTTTTGCAGTGTCACAGGTTGATTTCCATAAGGGGAATCGTAATCGAGTCTATAGCTGTAGTCGCGCTCAGCCTTAAGTCTTTGGATTGTTCTTCCGAAACCGATGGAAACGGATATATCCTTCTTTTGATAAACGGAATACAAACCGCTTATATTGAATACACTCATAACGCCGTTGCTGCCGGGCGAATATTCCGCCGAAAGACTCAATTCACGCATCACATACAAACGCATCCCAAATGTCGCGGAAAAGAGGTTGCGGGGAAATCTGTCGCCACTCTGGAATCCATATCCCGATTCAAGTCGACCAAATGTTTCATCCAACTTCGTGTTGTTTTGAGATCTGAATAGAACACCGCCGGTGACGCTGATTTGAGGGTACCGTTCCAAAACCCTCTGTCTCGCTGTGATCTTTTTCCGCTTCTCTGGTGGAGGAAACTTGGGTTTCTTTCTGCCGTAACCATATTCAGCCATAGAATGTCGCTCAAGAAGTGTTCCGCCATACATACGAATGTCTCCTTGATTCACTTGAGTGTAGGGAGACGCGAATGCTGAACTGCCCAGAAGCACGCCAATTCCTATAACAAATGTCAGGAAGAATGTCTTTCTCACGCACATAATCGCCTCATTTTTTTGGGACAGCTTTAAAGCTCGATGGACTAAGGACCCCATATTATCTGGTCCGACGCAAGACGAAGCACCGCATAATCAATAATGAGGCCGACACCGCCACCGATTAGCCAATACTGGCTTTTGCCATGGACGTGAACTCGGGAAATCGAATCGGTTGGGATGTTGGCATCGCCAGAATCCTGCCGCAGTAGAACAATCATGACCGAAGGCATACCATCTTCTGCCATCATGCTTCTCTGCTTCAGACTATCGAAGGCAACGCCACGGTTGTTCCTAATCCTCGTGATATCGCTCAGTGGTATGTTCGTGAGTGAATTCTCCTTTGGAGACTTAAGCCACATGTGCTGAAGACCAAACCCGATCAGCGGTGCTTCCATGATCTTGCCTGTCCACAGGGTCACTGATAGCGTATCTCCAACCACCGGTAATGTGGTTTTGAAAAGATTGGCGCGCGCCTCCTCATAAAGAGGGACATATTCCGAAGCAGGTCTCTGTCTGAGTCCTTCATACACACCTGTCATCTCTTGACCATTCTTTTGCGTAACTGTAATGCTCCGACCTGGCTTCAATGAAATGACTCGCATAGCAGAGCCCGTTGCCTCCCTTCTTATAGCGCGATCCATTTCGCTGCCAATAGTCATACCGATGACCGTACACCCGGATAGAAGCAACGCGGCGAGTAATATTGACAAGCTCACAATAGAACATATTAGTTTGGTGTTCATGAGAACCCTCCTATGTTTGCATAGTGGTGGACACACTACCACAATCTGCCGATAATCAATGATAACGTGGCGGAACCGTACGTTCTCTCGGGATTTGCATTACCAAACAGGTTCAGTGCTAAACCGATTCCTTGAAATGGCGCGAGGGCGAACTGGACATCTATCGGCAGACCCACAGTGGCGAACGGTTTCTCTTCGTAGTGAGATGTGCCGAACCAACCGCCGCTGCTCCTGATGAACTCTCCGCGGCGACTTCCATGAACAAGCCCGATACCACCGCTGACGGACATGAATCCAAAACCCGGCTGTGACCAGCGTTTTCCATACATCACGCCAAGATCACCTACCGATTCCAATGGATCCCGAGAACCCAAAAGCATGAATTCGGTACAAGAAGAGGAGTGTACCGTCCATTGACCCGGTCCTTGACACCAACTCACTGCCAGTCGCGAACCTATCCAACTCTGGCTGCTTCCCCCGTTGGTGACTCCTCCCGGTCCTATACCCAGCGTTACCCAAACCGGTGAATTAGCCATTGCGACAGAGTGTGGAAACAACATACCGATGCTGACAAACGCCGTCAGCAGGCTAACTTTGAATAGATGCCTTTTCATGATTATCTCCCGGCTGAACTCTTGACTATAACAGCCACCTTCTGACACTGGGTAAGACAATCCTCATGCCAGTGCCCTAAATTCAATACAATCAGCATATAAGAGAGAAATCAGATATAAAAAAGTGTATGCTCAAATCATAC
Source organism: uncultured Alphaproteobacteria bacterium (assembly GCA_964483885.1). Classification (GTDB taxonomy): domain Bacteria; phylum Electryoneota; class RPQS01; order RPQS01; family DYHQ01; genus JAUXGA01. The sequence continues at coordinate 4,026 of CAZADO010000145.1, forward strand.
ACCTGTATGTTCAAGCATACACTCTCAGGATTATAGAGGATTAATGATTTGCAGTCAATCCGCGAAACTTCATCTCGGGCTAGTGCCGAACCACAAAAGGTAGTCTTGCCGTTGTCGGTCTCCAGACCAGCAATGGCGCCATTGCGGCTCTGGAGAGCCACAACGGCGCAACGCGCAAACCTTATGTTCGACAGCACTAGTCTATCCAGCGCACAAATGCAACATTGAAGGCTGCTCCTACAGGCATTTTTGCCCTATCTTGATTGAAGATTGCCCATCGACGTACGGTTGAGTTCCACCATACACCAATTGAATGGTTGTTGTAGACACCTGGAGAACTGCTATCCGGATTCCAATTCTGTGTGACGAAAATTGTGACCCTGATATTATCTGGTCCTCCAGGCACATTATCAATATATGTGTAGTTGTTCGCAGTATTCGAAGCCGTAGCACGATGCACCTCGCCCACGCCGACAGCTACATTGAAAGCAGCTCCGATAGGCATCGGTTTTCGATCCTGATTAAAGATCGCCCACCGGCTTTTACGTTTGTCATACCAGACACCGATCGAGTGGTTATTATAGACACCGCTCCCTCTGTTGGGCGGATTACCATCGGCATAGATACCAACATTCAGACTGTCTATTATGCTTCTGCAGCCCGGATTCCAGTTTGGCGTAACGTTTAACACAGCATGAGGATTACCATTCGCACCCTTCAAATTTAGATAGGTGAAATTCCGTACGGTATTGTCGACTGTTGCGAAATGTATAGTCCCTTTTGCTCCCGCCACATTGAAAGCGGAAGATTGGGGGATATGCGCCATGTCTTGGTTGAAAACTGCCCATTGGCCTTTGCGTGCGTCATACCACACTCCGATAGGGTGGTTGTTGTAAACACCTGGTCTCCCAAACTGGATTGGATTCCAATTTTGCGTGACCAAGAGGATGGCGTTGGGATCATTGTCCCAAGATGGATTGCTTATGTACACGGAATTGGCAATTACATTGTCATTTCGTGCGCCGAGAGTATAACATCCCCAGAGATCTTGTGCGTGAGCGATGGACTGCTGTGCAATGAGAAACAAGAATGCCATTAATATGAATCGTTTCATGTTTGAACCCTCCTTACTTTTTGTTTTGAGCGGATCTTTGATTCGAGTGTTGACTAGTCCGCTGTTGTTTGATACATTGCAAAGAGCTTTCTTCATGAGTTTACCTCCTTTCTTTTGTTCCATGAAGTAAGTCGCCAGTATTATTGATACCGACATGTACACGCCAGCCAATAATCGTTAATAAGTGACAGATGCAGTATTTCGATACCCGCGTGTTCTGCGATCACGTATAATTTGAGTGGACACGTTTTCAAAGGACTCCCTCTGTAGATCTCTTGACTATTTACAGAACTCATTCTAATTCATGATAAGACAATCCTCATGCCAAGGCTCCAATTTCAATACATTCAGTATCTAATGGAGGATTCAGACATAAAAAAGTGTATGCTCAAATCATACACCTGTATATTCGAGTACACACTCTTGGAATTCGAAAAACACGACGGGTTTGCAACGCGTGCTGTCGAATTCAAATCTCGAAATCAGAATGGAAAAGGAGAAGAGGGTGAGAAACTAATTGGAGGAAGGAGAGGGAGTAGAAATGGGAAGAGTGAATTCTATGCGAGTGCCGTGGCCTTCTTTGGATGTTATCATCGTTTTGCCGTCATGAGTTCCGATAATGGAATGAACAATGGCTAAACCAAAACCTGTGCCTTTGCCCTTGGGTTTGGTTGTGAAATATGGCTGTAATATTTTTGCGATATGTTCTTTTGGAATGCCAACGCCGGTATCTTCGACATAGCCAATCACGAAATCTTTATCTGAGTTCAAGGTTGTTCCGACAGTTAGTACGCCATGATCGAGCGTTTCCATAGCATCCGCTGCGTTGAGGATCAGATTAATAAACACCTGATTGATTTGCCCTGAGTCAGCTTCAATATAGGGAATGTCCTTGTTCAATTCTCGCTTCAATTGGAACGGCGCGTCAGGCTTGTCGCTCTGAAAACGCTTGATACGGCCAGCCGTCTCGGATAAAATTTGAATGGCGTTTTCCGCGATGTCGTTCAGATTTACACGAGTCTTTTTGGGGCAAACCGGTTCAGATAAATGATTCAGGTTATCCGCGATACGCTGAATTTTATCCGACATTTCGACGATTATATGTGCGGCCTTTGCATGTTTTTCTTCCGGCTCCATGCTGCGCGTCATGAGTTGCGCTTGCCCTTTAAGCGGATACAAAGCATTATTGATCTCATGCGCAATTCCACCGGCTAAATCCGCCGCAACAGCTCGACACTCGCGCGCAATCAACTCGTTATGCAATTCGAGATTCGCAAGCGCCATTCCGGAAAAAGATGAAACGGCATCCAGAAGCTGAAAATCCCGCACACTGTAGGGAGATTGGGAGTCTTTCCTGCCCAGAAGAAGACAGCCCATTACGCGACCGGCATGCACGAGCGGCAACACGGCTGTTACTCCCCAGACAGCAAACGGGTGATGACGCGGTACGGACACAGCACGCATACCCTTTTCGGATTTCGCAATCAGTTCTTCGAGACGTGTCAATGTCGTCGTAAATTCTGCTACCATCGGTGCATTTCGCTGCGGTGGCGGAATCCAAGTGCCGTCGTCACCGCGAATCAGCAGAATTGCTTTCTCGATGCGCAGCAGGTCAGGGAATTGTTCTGTCAGAATCGAAACGATATCCTGTTCCAGTATCGAACCGGAGAGCTTGTGCGAAAGATTCTGAACAGCATCGCGGAAGTTGTACCAATCTCCATAGTAAACGCGATCCACAGCACTCCGGATTCCTTTGGCAAGCGAGAGTCCTGCCAGATAGGCAATGAACGCTGCGACCACGATAAGCGCGGCAATCGCTCCGGCGTTGTAAGCTTTGTACTTGCCCGCACCGAAGCTGAGCAGAATAATCATGGCATATAAAACAATCCCGGCGGAAACGACATACACAATCGTTCTCGACAGCGTCCACTCGATTCGCAGCAGTCGGAACGATGCGACCGCCATTCCCCAGCCTATCGGCGCCACCGGCAGAAAAATCAGAGCTTGATCAAGCGTTACCAGCGACAATCCTCCCCAAAGTGTCGGA
>CAZADO010000146.1:0-4972 GCA_964483885.1 uncultured Alphaproteobacteria bacterium
CGCTTGGCTTCCTGTATGGCCGCCAACGTATCGGTTGTTTCGCCGGATTGAGAAATCGCGAAGACAATGGTTTTTTCGTCGAGCACTGGACTGCGGTATCGAAATTCGGAAGCGTATTCGACTTCAACCGGTAATCCCGCCATCTCTTCGAAAAGATATTCGCCGACAAGCGCAGCATGCCATGATGTTCCGCAAGCCACGAAGACCGCGCGATTGGCACCGAAAAACTGCTCTTCTTTCTCGCGCATTCCCCCCAAACGAACGGTTCCTTCTTCACTGAGCAGCCGCCCACGCATGGAATCTCCAATCGTTCGAGGTTGTTCCATGATTTCTTTGAGCATGAAGTGAGGATAGCCGCCCTTTTCGATATGCTCGATGTCGAAAGAGATTTTTTCGATTTTCTTGGGTACGACCTTATCAGCAAGAGTCTTATGGGTGATCTTATCTTTTGTAATCAAGGCAACTTCGCCATCTTCCATATACGTAACGTTCCGTGTGAACTGGACGAACGCCGCCAAATCCGAAGCTACGAAATTTTCGCCGTCTCCATGACCGATAATCAAAGGACTGCCAAGTCTTGCGGCAACGATTTCATTCGGTTGGTCCGCGCACATCACCACGAGTCCATACGTTCCCTGAACAAGTTTCAGTGCGCGACGCACGGCTTCCAACAAGTCTCCATCATAGACTTCGGCAATCAGATGCGCGACGGTTTCCGTATCTGTTTCGGTTGTGAATTCATGTCCGCTCTGGCGGAGTTCTTCGCGCAGAGCCGTGTAATTTTCGATAATTCCGTTATGTGCCAATACGATAAAGTTTTTTCCATCGGTGTGCGGGTGAGCATTCACCGCATTTGGTTCGCCATGCGTTGCCCAGCGAGTATGGCCGATGCCTGCCGAGCTTTTAATTTGCTGGCCGTTCAGGGATTCTTCTAAATCCGCGACTTTACCTTTATCTTTTTTAATCAACAATCCATCGGGTCCAAAAAGAGCAATACCCGCCGAGTCATATCCGCGATATTCCACTCGTTTCAGCCCTTGAATCAGGACGGAAATAACATCTCGCTGCCCAATATAACCGATAATTCCACACATAGTATCGCCTATTCCCACTCTACTGTTGCAGGGGGTTTCGTCGTAATATCATAGACTACGCGATTGACACCGCGCACTTCATTGGCAATTCGCCCGGCGGCTTTTGCCAATACTTCAAAAGGAATGCGCGTGAAATCCGCCGTCATAAAATCCGATGTATCAACTGATCGAAGCGCAATCACCGATTCATAAGTCCGTTCATCTCCCATCACGCCGACTGTCTGAATAGGGAGCAAAACTGCAAAAGCTTGAGACGCGCGCTCATACCAGCCGCTGAGATGCAGTTCCTCGATGAAAATCGCATCCGCTTCGCGCAAGGTCTCCAGCCGTGCTTCTGTGACCTCACCAAGTATTCGAACAGCAAGTCCGGGACCGGGAAACGGATGTCGCTCAAGAATCTTCGGAGGTAAGTCCAGCAAACGACCGACTGCACGCACTTCATCTTTGAAGAGTTCCCGCAAAGGTTCGATGAGCTGCACATGCATTACGTCCGGCAAACCACCGACATTGTGATGGGATTTAATCGTGGCGGATGGCCCATGCACCGATGTGCTTTCAATCACGTCGGGGTACAATGTCCCTTGAGCTAAAAAATCAAACTCCCCGATCTTTTCAGCTTCTTCCCGGAAGACAGCGATGAATTCTTCTCCGATGGCTTTCCGTTTCTTTTCTGGGTCTTTTATGCCTTTGAGACGATTCAAAAAACGCTGCCGGGCATCCACCACTAGAAGGTTCAGGTCATGATGCCCGCCGAAAGTTTGCGCAACTTGAGTCGCTTCATTCTTGCGCAGTAAACCATTATCTACAAAAACAGAGGTGAGTCGATCTCCAACAGCACGCGCGAGCACTTTCGCGGTTACCGCCGAGTCTACCCCTCCCGACAATCCGCAGAGTACTTTTCCGGAACCGACTTTAGTTTGAATTTCGGGAATCGCGTGCTCTAAGAAGGCCGCCGCATCCCAGCCTCCGGATGCATGGCAGATTTCGTAAGCGAAGTTTGCCAGAATGCGTGTGCCGTTTTGAGTATGCGAAACTTCGGGATGGAACTGTACGCCAAAAACAGGCCGTGATTTATGCGCCATCGCCGAAATAGCTTTCCCCTCGCTCTGCCCTATCTGCACGAAATCAGCGGGTGGATGCGGCAGATAATCTCCGTGACTCATCCAGACAACCTGTTCGGTTTCGAGGCTCTTCCACAGGGGATTATCTTGCTTGAGTTGCAGGCGTGCTCGACCGAATTCGCGATGATTGCGCAATAACACTTCTGCACCGAAATGGAGCCCGATGAGCTGCATTCCATAGCAGATTCCTAAAATGGGCAGATTGAGTTCGAAAAGCTCGTCGGCAGGTCGGGGAGATTCAACAGAACCGGTGCTGGCGGGGCCGCCCGAAAGAACAATCCCAATCGTCTGCGCCCGAGTGATGTCATGCAGCGAAGCCGTGTAGGGCAGGATTTCGCAATAGACACCGACTTCGCGAATGCGACGCGCAATAAGCTGGGTTGTCTGGGAACCGAAGTCGAGAACAACGATGCGTTCGATGAGACACTCCCCGAATGATTAGCAGCGATTCGCGCTCTCTACTCCAAGCGCTTCGAAAGACCACGTTTTCAGGTCAGCGATAAAGTCATGGTTCGTCATATTCAGGCGAATGGGTGTTACCGTCACAAATCCATCCGTTAACGCTCGTCCATCGGAATCGTTCGGCTCTTCCATCTCGAGCTTATGCCCATCCATCCAGTAATAAATGCGACCTCGAGGATCCGAGCGTTTATCGAAAGTTTCCTGCCAGCGTGCCAGTCCCTGACGGGTGATGCGAATACCGCGCAAGTCTTCTTCCGGCAAATCAGGAACATTGATATTCAACAATGTGTCATTGGGAAGCCCATGCCTTATGGTCAATTCCGCCAGTTGTCGAGCGATTCGCGCGGCTGGATTGAATCTTTCCGATGTAAAGGAATCGAGTGAAATCGCCAAGGAAGGAACACCACTGATGGTTCCCTCCGTTGCGGCTGATACCGTGCCCGAATAAATCACTGAAATGCCGGTATTCTCACCCTGATTGATTCCGGACAGGATAATATCCGGCTTCTCCGGCATCAAAGCCGTCAGCGCGAGTTTGACACAATCAGCGGGCGTTCCACCGACAGCATAGGCGACGTGAACACCGGGAAAAGGATAAAGTGCAACTCGAATGGGGTCAGAGAGGGAAATGGCATGTCCGACGGATGACTGCTCTCTGTCAGGTGCAACGACCCAGACTTCGCCTAAATCGCGGACAGCCTCTGATAGAGCGTGCAATCCGGGAGCATAAATACCGTCGTCATTGGAAAGAAGGATTTTCACAGCGTTCATTCTCGCCAAAAAAATGCAAGGATTTGTGCTAATTTCGCTTTCATATCTTTACGTTCTACAATTTCATCAAGAAAACCGTGTTCAAGCAGGAATTCGGAACGCTGGAATCCCTCAGGCAAATCTTGACCGATGGTCTGTTTAATCACTCGCGGCCCGGCAAAACCAATCAGGGCGCGAGGTTCCGCGAGAATCACATCTCCCTGCATGGAAAAAGAAGCCGTGGTTCCACCGGTCGTCGGATTGGTCAGCACAGAAATGAAAGGGAGTTTCGCTGCGGCAAGCTGGCTGAATTTTACACTACCTTTCGCCATCTGCATCAAAGAAACCATTCCCTCCTGCATCCGCATTCCTCCGGAAGAACTGATGATAATCACGGCTCTCCGATCAGCAATCGCTCTATCCACGACTCGAGCAAGTTTTTCTCCGACGACGGAGCCCACCGAACCACCGAAGAAGCCGAAATTCATCACACCAAGCACAACAGGATTCGATGCCAGTTCACCAATTCCAGTCGTGATGGCTTCTTTGCGGTCGGTCTTTTTAACGGCTTTTAAAATGCGGTCTGAATATTTTTGTGTATCCCGGAAAGATAGAGGGTCTTTTGCCTGCACATTCGCGTCGATTTCTTCCCAAGTTCCTTCGTCAATCAACAAAGAAATGTACTTGGAATCCGGCATCGCAAAATGGAAACGGCATTTCGGGCAGACCAGAGACTGCTTTTCAAGCTCGCGGCGAAAAATAATTTCACCACAACTCTCGCATTTAACCCAGAGACCGTCCGGTGTTTCCTTCTTTGCCTTGGCCGTTAAGCCTTCTCTTGTTTTCCGGAACCAATCCATAAATTGCCTTTTCTTTGTGTACTTCTCAAAGGAGCAACAGCAGGGGTGACTTTTAGATTCCGGCCGGGTTACGCGCGATAGCGTTCTCACTCAGGGGTAAGGTATAGAGCGCTGAACCCGGCTCGGCGGAGTTTTTAAGGATTCTGGGAAATGTGCCGTTCCATAATCCGGGCATCTTCTCCATCGTCATAGTATCCTTTGCGAAGATACAACTCCCGGAAACCCGATTTTTGATAGAACTGAATTGCCGCGAGATTTGATGAGCGTACTTCAAGAAGGATTCGATGTATGTCTTCCGTTTGTGCTTTCTGAAGCAAGAAAATCATCAACCTGCTTGCAATTCCTTGTCGCTGATAATCTTCTCTTACAGCAATGTTGTAGAGATGAATTTCGTCTAAAATGGTTTGTGTTATCAGGTAGCCGACAACCTGTGTTTCTCTTATTGCGACCCATGCTGCGGGAGGAATTAAAATCGAATCGCGGAACACTGACAATGGCCACGGATCGTTGAAGCAGGTTTTTTCGATTTCGGCAACTTGAGCAAGATGTTTCACTGTCAGCGGCTGAATCTGCACGTCAACGTCAGTCGTCACCGGTCACCTGTAGAAAGCGGTCGGCAATCTCGGCAACCTCTTTCATCTCAGCTACATCATGCACTCGAATTGCCGACGCACCACATACTATC
>CAZADO010000147.1:0-3255 GCA_964483885.1 uncultured Alphaproteobacteria bacterium
AATAATACTTCTACCACATAGAAAAACACATGATACAAAACAATTTACATAAACTACTAACTTAAGATATAATATTACAACTAGGGATTTTCGCGAATATACTTATTCATGGTTTCTTGAGGAATCTTCAGCAATTCCGGCTCTACCCAAGCTGTATTTTGGCTTAAATCTGTCGAGAGAAATTGCAGCTGTTGCATCCGGCCACCCCATTCTGAATTTCCCATATCGACATTGAAATTGAACATCGCGTAGGTCCAAGCTCTCTCAAGCCTGCCCATGATTGATTCGACAAGTTTGCTCATTGCAATAAGGCTCTTCGGTGGGTTTATTGCCTTATCTCCCGCGAATGTCCCTTTGAATGACGGCAGTTTCTCCATATCCGCTCGAATGCCGTCCATGTCCGCTTCCCAGTCCTTGACGCTGGCATAGATATGCTCGGGTTTCCACTTATACTTGTCAGCGATTTCAGCTCGCTCAACAGCGAAAACAGACGTGCACAAAGCTGCTAAAAGCAGCAGAGTGGCGATGAAAATGTTTCGGTAGTGCATGATGCCTTCCTTTGTAGTTGGTACAGATCAGAGTGACTATTTCTAAATTATATAGTATATTAAGAAAAGAACAACTGTCGTATTAGCGGCGAAAAACGCTTCTTATCAAATCCGTATCTAATCTTTTAATATAGCTTTATTATGGCAATAAATCAAGTTTTCTGTCATAGCCAAAATCGCAAACTTGATGTCGTAGCATATAAATCCTTGGGACACTTGCATAAGAAGTTTATAAGGTGTTATATTTAAATCATTCGCGCCTCGGCTTTGTATAAGCAACAATCGGACAAGGCAGGCCTTGTCCCTACTCGCCGCGGCATAGACTAATTCCGACCCTCAAAGTGGAATATCCCATCAAAAAGGAGCTCCTTATGGAAAATTTGATTGCTTTCTGCGGTATATGTTGCAGCGAATGCGAAGCATACATTGCCACACAAAATGACGACGATGCCGAACGTGCCCGAATCGCCGAGAGCTGGTCAAAACAATGGAAAGCCGACATCAAACCCGAAGACATCAACTGTGAGGGTTGCACCGTGGAGGGCGTTCAGCATTTCAACTATTGCAATGCCTGTGAAATTCGCGCATGTGGAACAGCACGGGGAGTTGCGAATTGCGCATATTGCATGAAGTACCCCTGCGATAAACTGGACGTTGTGTTCAATTTGCTTCCGAAAGCTAAAGAAACATTGGATAGAATTCATGCAACTTTGTAAGCATCTTCACCAATGGAAATCCGCTCTATCAGTTATTCTCAGCGTCCTGATAGCGCTGATGATTTTCGCGCCCGGCTTCTCCGTTGAGCGAGGCCGAGTCGGACAGATGCCGGATTATCCGACTCAATTTCCCTTAATCGAAGATTCCCAGTTGATCATGGTTGGGGAACCCGTCATATCGGTTACCAAAGAACAAAAAGCGATTATTTCCTTCAAAACAACGATGCTTTGTCCAGCCACCCGTGTGTACTTTGGCATCTTCGAACCGGACCAACAACTGCCGCTTCCTCGCTTTCGCCACATAGCGAAAGAAGATCTCAAAGACTACAGCACTCAGCACCAAGTCACCATCGATTTGAAAAAGATGATGCAAAAAAGCGTTGATGTATCCGGCATGAAAGAAAAAGGTGGAGGTGTCGTGGCGTATCGCATCGAAATTTATAATCCCAACGATGCGACCGCTTGTTTCTACGACCAGCGTTTCGCATTCCATGATACATCAATCGTTCCTACGATTATCGAAGGCCCATTCGTGGACATGATTTCGGAAACCGGCGCAATGATTTCTTGGGAAACGGATTTGCCTGTTGTCGGAAATGTCCAAATTAATGGCCGCGTAATTCCCTCAGGCACGAATACACCAACGACGCACTTCGAGATTCCGGTGGCAGCTCTTCAGTCCGGTAAAACTTATCCTTATCACGTCGAAATTAAAACAGACAATTTCACGCCACTAAGCCGTGACTATGCTTTCCGCACTCCAAACCATCATACGGACTCCTTCTCTTTCGTGATTATGGGTGACTGCCGAGGAGGAATCGGCGGCGGTGAAAGAGATTTCAACGGCGTGAATCTGAAAACCTTACGCAAATTCCTTATCGATACCTATCATGACGGTGCTGATTTCGTCCTCATCGCCGGCGACCTCGTGGATGGTTACACCACCAGCGCGCTGGATTTCCAAATGCAGTTGAAAGCCTTTAAAAATGCATGCGAGCCCGTAGCCCATTACCTTCCCATCTATGAAATCATGGGCAATCACGACGTGACGGTTGACAAATACGACGACGGCACGAAATGGGGTATTCGATTCGACAAGCGTGGTGATGTCAGCAGTGAAGCGATTTTCGCCGATGTGTTTGTCAATCCGACAAACGGCCCGATGCCGCAGGTAGATGGTGCGCCCACCTACAAAGAAAACGTTTACTATTTCGACTATGGCAATAGCCGCTTTATTATCATGAATAACAATTACTGGTGGGCGGACCGCCCCGAAGATTTGGGCGGCAATTTGGAAGGCTATGTCCTCGATGACCAATGGGAGTGGCTGAAAAAAATCTTCGCCGAAACCGCCGCGAATCCGTCGGTAGAGCATTTATTCCTTGTCGCACAGGAACCCATGTTTCCCAACAGCGGACACACGAAAGATGCGATGTGGTATTACGGCGGAGATCCGGATAAAAATTGGGGGCACGACCGCACCTATATCGTCGAGCGCCGCGACGAAATCTGGCAGGCGTTCGTCGAAACCGGCAAAGCTGTCGCAGGTCTTTTCGGCGATGAACACGGGTATTGCCGCATGCTTGTCTCGCCCGATTTCGATGCCAAATTCACCCGCGAAGCATGGCATATCGTCTCCGCGGGTGCAGGCGCTCCGTACTACAATCAAACGAAAGATGTCCCGTGGACGGACTGGGTAAAGGCTTTCAGTACGCAGCTCAACTACGCTCTTATCAAAGTTGACGGGCATAAAGTCTCACTCGAAGCGCGCAACTTCACCGGCGACATCATCGACCAAGCGGTTCTGGTCGAGTAACGGCCATCTCGCCGAGGTGAAACATTCCCCGAAACAGACGCTCTGATTTATAAGATAGGGTCATTTCTTGGCGACGGAGGATAGACATGAAAAAGGGTCTATTTATCGTTTTGTTTGCGGCTTTACTAACAGCTCCGGCTTGGGCACGCACCGAGCATTTCGATAAAGTCATCGA
>CAZADO010000148.1:0-4292 GCA_964483885.1 uncultured Alphaproteobacteria bacterium
TGACGTATCTGTCGGAATGGGTACGGTGAATGTGATTTGGCTGCCCGCGATGCTGCCTTTACCTCCGGAAGTTCCATTGTTGCTGAAGGAAGAAATGAAGCTGAAGCAGGAAGAAATGTTGCTGAAGGAAGAAAAATTGCCGTCACCCCCAGAAGCCCCAAAGAAAGCAAAAGTTGCGGATTAATAGAAATGAAAATGCAACCTATAAAGCGGTGCCATAGCGAGTACACCCGCTTGTCCGCAGCCGGGCGGGACTCCTTCCTTTGGTCAGGTTCGTGGTGGGACACCTAGGAAACCGCGTGGCACCGGCTCCTCGCGAAACGGCCTCCAGTTTTGGAGGCCGTTTTACATATCCCAGAACGGGAAATCTGTCGTCTTCTTTTGGCGGTTTAAGAACCAATCTTGAAATAACATTCACAAATAAGTGTCATTCCCGCTTTCGCGGGAATGACACTTCGGATCCTTGCGTACACGGAGACTGCCGTTGGCGCTGCATTGTATCGCATCCAGTCTTTCAGTCTGTTTCCAGATAGATTTTATTACCAACTCAGCCAGTAGGTTGCTTTCACCAGAAGAATATTATCGGAATCCGTGCTGAATAAACGGTCAACGGAGCGGTTCAAGTCGAACCTGCCTCGAGTTTCATCATCCCATCGGCCATGTGTCCAAACGAGATAGAGGGTTGAACCCGGCAAATACTCCCAGCGAAGAATCATATTGCCGCGTAACGAGCGATAATCGAAATCGGGATTATCTAATTCAATGGCGTCCGCCGGCCCACTTCCGTCGGGATCAATCGTGTAAACTTCATCGTCGGGATTGTATTGGATATCTTCTTTCGGATAGGTGCGGTAATCGTTACTGTTCGGGCGACTGAGTTCTTTAAATCCCGAATAGTCACCGGAAGAGATCAGAGGCTGTGCGTAAAGCTGCAGACTAAGTTTCGGAGTAAACGTCCAATTCATTCGAACGGAAGCCGAGAGTTCCGTCTGATACATTTCCGCGAAGACATAGCGATTGCCGAAGGTATGTGTGGCGGTTTCGTCTTCAAAATAGTCCACCCATTGCAGCCAATCATCACTCCACATAATTTCTGGCGACAGTCTCAAACTCAGATTTGCCGCGGGTTTCCATTCTATATCGCCCCAGACTGCGCGATTCCAATCATTGCGAGCGTGCGTATACCCCCAAGAACCTATACCCAAAATAAGACTCTTGCGCCTGTCCGTTTGCATCTCGCCGTTAATTTCCCAGCCTGGTCGATTCCATGTCAAAGGGCCTCCGCGCGTGCGATTATTGTTCACCGTCTTCGGGTTGGCTGAAAGCGTAATTTCCATACTGTAGTAATTATGGAATTCCATTTCAGCGCCTGCCCAAATCCCGCCCCATGTATGATTACCGTTAAAATCGAAATTCGAGAAGACACAACCTATGACATCGGCGCTGCGTGTCCAAGATGTTTTTTCCGTCCATTTATACCCGTAACCGAAATGAGTGTTGATGACATCTGTGCGGTACAAAAAGCCCATATCATTTACATCAAATCCCGGCGAGATAACGCCAATAGCTGTGTTTGTAAGTATACTGCCTTTCTCTTTATTCAGCAGAATTCTTCCGGCATAACCGTTCAGAGTCGTCGCGGAGCTGTCCACCTCAACATGAGATGCATCCGGTCTCTGGAAATAATGCCGACTCGAACGCTGCAGCGACGTCATACGTTCCTGTGACGCGCGAATATGAGACATACCTGTCCATCCGGTCAGGACATACGTTTTTGAAGTATCCAGCGATGTCCAGCCATCGACGCCGAGGCAGTAAGCATCACTCGAAATATCTTCTTTCAGACTTTTATCATCAAAGAATCGGTGCGTTCCTGTAAAAATAGCGCCGAGACCTTGCTTACTGTCATTCATTTCCTTCAAACCGCGAGTTACCGTGTAGTAGGTCGTCGGTTCCACTTCAATTTCTGATCTCTCTCCCTCGTACTCAATATCCGCAAACTCCCGTTTGGTCAAGGCGTGCAGCGAGCCGACATTCCAATTGCCGCCAAGCTTCCCGGAAACTTTCGCAGCCCCAAGAATATGAGCTCCTTCCGGGACATCCGCGTAATCATAATCGGGAAGTTCTTTCTGAGGATAGCGGCCAATACGGCGACTGTGGAAGAAATCAGGACCACTCCAATTAAATCCCCAGAAACTCGTGGCGCCTCCATAGCCGAAATCAAAAAATGATGACCCTTCGATAAAAAAGGGACGCTTCTCGCCATAGAATGTTTCGATATCCGATAGATTCACCACAGCCGGGTCCACTTCGACCTGACCGAAATCGGGATTGGCCGTCGCATTCAACGTCAGATTAGAACCCAGACCCATTTTGAAATCAGCACCAGCGGCCGGACTATATTCGGAACCATCATTGAAGGGATCGCCTTCATCATGGCTTTCGTATCGGGCTTTGCCTCGTGCATATGGCAATACTTCGAAATAGTGCGGTGGAGAAATATTCTCGATACCGACTAAATTCCAAAACCGGGAAACAAATCCCCCACCTGCTTTCGGACAGAAAACCAGATAGTCCAATTCATTCTTACGGCGAATGACGCGTTTAAAATTGATTCCCCAAACTTGCTCATTTTTCGCATGAAAGCGCAATTGCGAGTACGGAATCCTAAATTCAGCACACCAGCCCCGTTCATTGAAATGGGTTTTACCCTCCCAGACACCGTCCCATGAATCGCTGGACCATGTGTCATTGTAAAATATCCCGTCATAAAGTGTTCCCGCCGCATTCAAGCCGAAGTAATAGCCGCTGCGGCGGTCGTAGTAGGGATCCAGATACAAAATCAGCTCATCCGAATCGGTCCACACATCCTTCCTTGCCAGCCGGGCAACGATGGAATCCGGCGCTGAATCATACATCCACACCGCGAAATAAACCGCACGATCATCGTAGGCTACGGCAACTTCCGTGATTTCCGTCGGCTCACCGAATTCGATGGGATCGCGCTGCGTGAATTTCGATGTTTTAACCGCTTTCTGCCAAACAGGATCAGAAAGTAATCCATCAATCACAGGTGGTTCATTTGCTCGAATAGCTTGAACTTGTTCCACATCCATTCCGATGGCAATCGTTGTCGTCAATAACAGCAAACAAAAAATCCATCGATGCAGCGACAAAGTGTTTGCGAATACCATTTTCAGCTCCCGGGGCAATTCTATGGATGTTCTATTCGAAGATGTTGCAGGTTATAATGGGACATTTCGGGTATAGAAAGACAGAGTTGAGTACAGGACAAACTCATCCATTAATAATTGACATACTCCAAGCCTCATTTGTTGCATAAATGACGTTTAAACAAACAAGACCGGACAGTGTTCGCTCATATAAAAACCCTGTGGCTATTTGAAGGTTGCTCGCATAAAAAAGGGGGCTGTCCCATTTTGGGACAGCCCCTCTCGCAAATCTGACATTTATTTAAGTCAGTAGGTAATTCTCATCGCTCAATCCCTTTTACAGGTGAGCCTGAGGTGGCAAGGACTACCAGCGATCTTGCTTGTTGTAAGTCCTTTCACGCCGTTCGGTCTTGGGTCGTGCCTCGTTGACTGTAATCGCTTTCCCGTCAAGGTCTGCGCCGTTCACCGCATTGATTGCGGCTTGCGCCTCGGTTTTGTTCGGCATTTCGATGAAGCCAAACCCCCGGGAGCGTCCGGTGTCACGGAATTTGACAATACTTACAGTCGCGATTTCGCCATGTGGCTCAAACAGCGTGCGGAGGGAATCCTCCGTTGAAGAGTAATCTAAATTACCCACGTAGATGTTCATTCTTTATCCTTTTTGTTCTATTCCCGGCCCTATGCCGGCCTTTTTGCGCTACCACATCAATAGTGGTATGCGTTATCGTTGTTCTTCTTTTAGAGTCAAGCTATTAACTCCATTGAAGATATGTTTTCTTTCAGTGCCCACGGGCAACGAACGGATATAAAAAAGGGTGGCTATTGGGCCACCTTTATTCTTCTCGCCTATTGTAAAGCTTAAAAATAGCGGTCTGAAACCGCTGGGTATTCCGTCGCTGAATTCACAGTGCCCCCGATGGGCAACTGAATAATATACAAAAATAATGCCAGAATGTCAAGTGCTTTCTTTATACTCCAAACCCATTCAGCTCCGTTGCGGTGTTGGCTGCTTGCAGCCGACCCAAATTCCCGCCGTAGTGGCTTTGATTTTACTCGCCGTTGTGGCTCTCCAGGGCCGCAATGGCGTCACAAATGTTTAATCAGACTTCGCCAACCATT
>CAZADO010000149.1:0-4405 GCA_964483885.1 uncultured Alphaproteobacteria bacterium
AGGTAATTTTATTGAACGTCCGTTCACTTCATCTTCAAAAAAAATAGCTTGCAAGTTCCTCACTTACAAGCTCTTACAATCGTGCGCCCACAAGGACTCGAACCTTGAACCTACTGATTAAGAGTCAGTTGCTCTACCAGTTGAGCTATAGGCGCTGACGCATCCGTATTCGGTTTAAATTCAATCTTTAAATTTAACAAATCACTTGCTAATTGTCAAGCGTCTTTCCATCATAACGCGCTGTTTTTCTTGTTGGAATCCTGACTATGTGTATGTTTTTTTATACCAAAAAGCTGTCCTATGGTTTCGGCACCGTTTTTGACGCGTTCCAGCAGTTTCTTCGCCCAGACAAGTTCGGTGGCAAGGATGGCAAGACCCAACGGAATAACAATGAACGCTGGACCCGGAAGCACCACCAGCGCGAGTCCGATTATTAGCACAGTAAATCCCATGACAATCCTGAAGAAGCGTTTGACCTGTTTGAAGGAACCAATTGTCCAGTGGCCTATGCGCATATAATCCTCAGATTAAAAACGAGTGGCAGGGACAAGGCCTGCCTTGTCCGATTGCGGCTAACGATCCAGAGATTCTCGTTTGATGAACGGTCCTCCAAGCGTTTTCCGGTAAGGTATCATCGTCGGACGGCGTTTTTCGTAGTCGCGCAGGCGAACCGCGACGACACTCGATAGGCCGAGAAGAGCGACCAGATTAGGGAATGCCATTAAACAGTTGCCGATATCCGAAAGGTTCCAAACCAGAGGAAGCGAAATCGTTGCACCGACCGGAATCGCCAGCACATAGAGCCATCGATAAACGTGCGTCGCTTGCCTGCCGTAGCGCCCGAAGAGAAAGAGCACCGCTCGATCCCCATAATAACTCCAAGCCACAATAGTTGTGAACGCGAAAAAGATAAGGCCAAAAGCAACAACATGCGCTCCAAAACCGGGCAGAGTTTGTTCAAACGCCGAAGCTGACAGCGATGCGCCGGTATAATCTGACGTTTTGTGAAGGCCACTGATGATAATCACAAGCGAGGTCATCGTACAGATAACGAGCGTATCGATGAAAGGACCCAGCATTGCGACGAATCCTTCGCGTACAGGTTCTTTCGTTTTGGCTGGAGCATGTGCAATCGCCGCTGAACCTAAACCCGATTCGTTTGAGAAAAGTCCACGCGCAATCCCCCATCTCATCGACTGAGCAACCGTGAAACCCATCGCGCCGCCTGCGGCGGATTTGATTCCGAAAGCGCCCCGGAAAATCTCGGCGAAAGCCTCCGGGACTGCGTTCAGATGAGTTATGATGATTACAATCGCGCATGCCACATAAATTACACACATAAACGGAACAATACGTTCGGCCACCTGTGCAATTCGCCGGACACCACCGATAATCACAACTGCTACAAGAATTGCTAAAATAATTCCGATGAAAAGCTTGGGTACGCCAAGATAGTCAAAGAGCGGAGCCGCGACGGAATTTGCCTGGACCGTATTCCCGCAGCCAAAAGTGGCAATCGTGGCAAAAAGCGCAAACAGCCATCCCAACCACGGAAGCTTTAATCCATTCTTGAGATAATACATGGGGCCGCCTGCCACGACGCCGTTCTCATCAATTTCGCGGTAAAGCTGACCGAGCAGGCAACAGGTGAACTTCGTGCACATCCCGACGGCTGCAGTCACCCACATCCAGAAAACTGCACCGGCTCCCCCTAACGTAATCGCTGTCGCAACACCTGCGATATTCCCGGTACCAATCGTAGCGGAAAGCGCGGTTGACAGCGCTTGAAAGTGCGTAATCTCACCCGCATCCTTGGGATCATCCCACTTGCCTGAAATCAATCCCCAGCCGTGAAAAAACTGCCGAATTTGCACCAAACGGAAACGAACGGTGAGAAAAAGCCCGGTTCCCACAAGCAAGAAAATAAGAAAATACCCCCACACCCAACCGTCAATGACCGCAACCCATTGTGCAAAACTCAATATGCGTTCCTCATGCTATTGAATGATTCCCAAATCTGCTCCGCATTTTCCGCAACGACCATTTGCAAGCGCGCGAATCTCTGTCGCATAGCCGCGCCGTGAAATGACGAGTTCATCGCAATTCGGGCAGCGCGTGTCTTCTCCGCCTTCTAAAGCGATATTCCCCAGATAAACAAAGGGAAGTTTCTCCCGGCAAATCCGCCGCGCCTTCAGAAGGAATTCTCCCGATGTCGCCGGCTCGTTGTATTTGAAGTGTGGAAAATAGCGAGACAAATGCAGCGGAATCCGTGGATTAATAGCTGCGATAAGATCCCGAACAGCTATGATATTTTCCTCATTATCATTTTCGCCTGTGACCACAAGATGTGTCACTTCGACATGACACCCCATTTCGACGCCGATACGAATCGTCCGTACGACATCTTCCAAATGTCCACCGCAAAGACGCCGGTAAAAATCTTCCTGCGATGATTTCAAATCCACATTTAGTGCATCAACGTGCGGCAGAAGTTCGCGTAACGGCTCTTCGCAAAGATAACCATTGGTTACCAACACGATAACTCCGCCTTTCTCCCAAATCAGAGGAGCGCTGTCGCGGATGTATTCATACCACATCAGAGGCTCACTGTAGGTAAAAGCAACGCCGACAGAATCGTATTGTCGAGTAACTTGCGCTAATTCATCCGGCGAAATATAGTGCGTCGAGACGCGTCCCTGTGAGATATCCGCGTTCTGGCAGAACTTGCAGGAGAGATTGCAACTATTCGGTCCCAGAGAAAGAATCGGCTTTCCCGGATAAAAATGAAACAGCGGTTTCTTTTCAATCGGATCCACACCTATCGAGACAGCTTGCCCGTAGTTCGTGACGTAAAGTTCACCGCCGGACACTTCCCGCCCTCGACAAAAGCCTTCTTGTCCCTCGGCAAGCCTGCAAAAGCGAGGACAGAGTTCGCACAGAACCTTATCTCCCTCTTTTGCAGCATATGCCGCTTTTATCTGCTTTTCAGTCACCTTCATTTTTCTTATGCAAAAAGAAATCCGGCAGGTTCTTGAATAAAGTCTTTCGCCATTTGCTCTCCGCATTCGATACCATGACGCATTTCATCAGGAAGGAATTTCTTCGAATCTTTCGGTACCATATCCGCTTGCGGTTCAATCAGGTAAATTTTCAATTTCACGTACTTCGCATATTCCTCCGGGACATCCAGATGAGGATTCATCTGTCGCATCGTGTCCAAGAAATCAACAAGCCTATTCACCCAGGCGGCTTCTTTCAAATCTTCGACAAACATCTCGTCCATGATAATGTCGTATGTTCGCACGGCAATATCCACAATATGCTCATAACTTTCTTCCGTAGCAGAAACTCCACGCGGACCGGTAAGAATCACATACAGCTCATATACGACATCCGGAGCTTGTCCTTCCGATAAAAGAAGCTGAACTCCTTTTCTAAGCGGCGTCATGTTGCGCACACCGCCATCGAACGAAGCATCGACTCCCGGAAAGACAATCGGAATCGCCGTACTGGCAAGAATATTCGGAATCGCTTCTTCCGCTTTCAATTCGATATCCTGATAATCTCCGGAACGGTAATCCGTCACGCCGACAAAGGTCGTACCGGGATGCCATCGAGCATGCTGCAGATGTTCCTTCAACAACTCATGAAGCGGAGAATTATTATAAACCGCCGGTTTTCTCCGAAGAACCGCCATCGCCAAATCCTTCATGTCCGGCGAAAGCTTCGGCAGAATTTTTCGGAGTACCCATGTCCAAAAATTGTTTTGCCAAGAATTGAAAATATCGGAATTCCCTTGAAGCTCCAGCCAAATTGCTCTCAGGTTTTCAACGCTCGCTTTTTGCTGAAGCACATGAGCTTCCGGAGTTCCCGGCAACCAATGTCCCATCCACGATGCCTGCAATGCGCCCGTCGAAACTCCTACCCAACCGTCAAAATAAAAATCAGGAATATCGGATTCCCGATGAAAAAGACCGTAAAGAAATCCGACCTGAAAACAGCCTCGGGAACCCCCTCCAGAAAGAACGGCAACTCGTCGAACTCTGCTCATCATTTCCCTCCACTATAAATTTACAGCTCAAGCAACAATGTGGTTGCTACAGTGAACTTATCGATCAAAGCATCCTTGAATTGGAATAGCCTATGGAACGACAACGCGTAGAATATCTCGCGAGAGCCGAACAAGAATTTCATAGTTGAGAAATCGCGTCAAGTCACTGAACGCACCAACGGAGATTTCCGCTCGTTTCTGCTTGCCAATTAGAACAACCTCATCTCCTTTGCGAACATTCGGACAGTCTGTGACGTCCACCATCATCATGTTCATGTTGACGATACCCGCAACCGGAGCGCGGCGGCCATTAATGAGAACATATCCTCTATTACTAAGGTTGCGGTTAAATCC
>CAZADO010000150.1:0-8226 GCA_964483885.1 uncultured Alphaproteobacteria bacterium
TCTGACATCCGAAACAACATCGGTGATTTTTGTCATCGAGAAATCGAAAACCGTTACGCTCACATTTCCGGCGGATGTGTTATTGTATCGAAAACGCACAACGGAAAAACGCTCCGGCGAAAACGGATTGGGGTAAGCATACGTATCGGTCACACGTGCCGGATGTGCCAGAGGAAGCGCCGCTTGAAAAAGCTGCCACGTGTTGCCCAAGTCTCCGGATAGCGCCAGACCTTCAGTGCTGCCAACCCATAACTGTCCTTCAAATGCTAAGACGCTGTAGATGGTCGTTTCGTAGAAGCGCTTGCTGGTCTCTGCATCTACCATCGGAGGAAACAGTCCCCATGTATCTCCGCCGTCAGGTGATTTCCACAATCCTGCGTCATCGCAAATGTATGCAATCGAATCATCAAAGCCTAAGTTGTGCGCACGCACGGTCGTGAGCATACCGGTGACGTTTTGCGCGCGAGTGTCATCGAGCACGACGTCCCATGTCGCACCGCCGTTGGTTGTTTTCGTCACGCCATAGTATTCCGTCAAACCTTCCGCTCGCCATGTCGCTGCCCAAAGAGCATGCGCGGAATCCTGCCAAGCCATCGCTGTGACGAAATTCCCGGAAATGCCGCTGGAAAGATGAGTATAATTCGTCCACGTGCGGCCTTCGTCTGTGCTCTTATTGATGCCGTCGGCGGTTCCTACCCAGAGCGCGCCTTCCGCATAGACTACAGCGAAAGCAATATGATTCAAATCCGCCACAGGATGGAATTTGTTCGTATCGGGTGTAACAATTTCCCAATCTAAGTAGTCCGTATAATCGGCAGCCCATGCGTGGCGGCGAAGTCCTCCGCCTTTTGATGTCGTCCAGACAAAAGAATCCGAGAGCGCAATATCATAAGTAATATTATCCACATTCGTCGTCGTCGGCCAGTAGCCGAGGTCTTCTGAATAGCCGTTTTCGTTGACGGGTACAATCGGATCGCGAGGTTGCGGTAGCCATGTCCAGTTGCTTCCGCCATCGCGGCTGTAAGCTAATCCTCCGCCCGCGCCGGAAATTCCAACGCTTGTGTCGAATGCGAATGCTGCCCAGATGATGGTGTCGGTCACCACAAGCGCGGATGTCCCACCTTTGCCGAGTCCGTGCGCTTGGTCATATGATTCCCACCGGTTTTCCGTTTGCAAATAGTGAGAGATACCCTGGCCGGTTCCCGCCCAAACGGTCAGGTCGCTTTCGTCCGGGCGAATATCAATAATAACGTTACTTGTCAGACGATTAACAGGGGGAGTATCCAGTCTTCCCCCAGTGAGAAGATAGGTGTCAGGCGCCATTTGTCCCCACAGCGTAGTCTGAAAACACAGCAGCGCGACAATTCCTAACAAGTGCATGCACCGAAGCTTCACGATTGTTTATCTCCTGTTCGTTTCGAATTCTTTTGGTTTTGTTTGCAAGAGTACGTCGGCATTCTCAGTGAGCAAGTCGCAGATTTCATCCTGAACATGCCGAACGTCATCGATGTCCCCGAGAAAATGATTGCAGATGATGCTGAAAGCAAATGTGTTTCCCGATGGTGTGGACAGATAACCCGAAAGCGCAGACACGTTATCCATTGTTCCGGTTTTTGCGCGCGCAACCGCTTGTGTGTTCGTCAGCTTTCGGTTTTCCAGTGTTCCTTCACCCATGCCTGCAAGTGATTGCATGTAACAATTCCCGAAGCGATGGCGGTGCATCGTTGTTAGTAGTCGGACGATTTGCCGGGGCGTAACAAAGTTTTTTCGGGACAAACCCGATACATCGGCAAGTTTTATCTGGCTGGTGTCTAAACCGGCATCAGCAAGAAAAGCTTGAATTTTTTCCAGCCCGCGAGCGCGGCTTCCATTGCCAAGAGCATATCCTAATTGCTCCGCGATGAAATTATCGCTTTCGGTATTCATTCGCTTGATGATATCGCAGAGCGGTTCCGATTGATGTATATAAAGCAACAGTGGTTCACCTTGCGCTTCGTTTTGCGAAGAACATCCGGGAATGTCTATGCCCGCATTCAGGAGTGCTTTTTGGAATTCCGAAAGAAAAAAGATTGTTGGACTTGGGTCTGCAAAGCCAATGGTTGTTTCCTGAACAATAAACAAGTCTGAACTCTCGCTCATGTCCTGCTTACCCAACGAGAGCGCGCCGGAAACCGGTAGCCAGTCTTCACCGACATCTCCGATTTCCCAACTTGGGCAGATGGATTCGCGCTGCCATGCGCGTGCATCTCCGTTGAGATGTCCACAGAGTCGCTGTAAGCCACGTGCCTCAAGAGAATCCGTAATCTGGAGAAAGGCGGTGGGAAGTCCATTTCCATTTTGTTTCTGTCTGATAGACGGATCGCCGCTTCCGCGAATGATTAAATCCCCCCAGAGTGTTCCGGTTGAATCCAATTCATTCGTGGCGAAAAAGGCGGTTTCAAACCGGTAGTCGGGGCCGAAAGAATCCAGCGCTGCCGCCGATGTCAGAAGTTTAATAGTCGAAGCCGGGATGAAGCATTTAGCGCCGTTCAAATTGAAGATAACGGCATCATTAACCGGCGAAGCGATGCAAATTCCCCAGTGAGCTCCTCGAAATTCCTCTTGTGAAACCAACGTATTAACCGAAGCGGCAAAGTCAGCGGCACTGCCAAGCGTTGGATGAATGCACAGGATTAAAATTCCAAGAAAGCAGAAGATGCGATGCATGCAAGAAGCCTTTAGAAACCGAGGAGGATTTTCGTGATGGGGCCTGCGAAGGGTTCGATAATGTAATGGAGAATCGGGATACCCGCGAAGTTGCCTAACAAAATCAATCCCAATAAAAGAAAGGGGCCGAAACGCTCAAACGTTTCATAGCCGGCTGTCATGGAGGGCGGGAGTAATCCTACGATAATCCGTGAACCGTCCAACGGTGGCACGGGAATTAGATTGAATACCGCAAGGATGACATTGATCTGCACTCCTCTGTAAAGTACCAGCATCAAAGCTGATGGATTTCCGGGTGCGTTCAGGATAGGAATCTTTACCAGGAGTTGGAAGAAAATACCGAGAGCGAGGGCGAAAATAAGATTCGCGACAGGCCCTGCCAAAGCGACCCAGAGCATATCTTTCCGGGGATTCTTCAAGTTTAAGGGATTGACCGGCACGGGTTTGGCCCATCCGAAACCGGCGAAAACCAGCATCAAGCTCCCAATCGGATCGAGGTGCGGCAAAGGATTGAGCGTCAGTCTTCCCGCGTTGCGTGCTGTGGGGTCGCCGAGTTTGTCCGCGACCCAACCGTGAGCGACTTCGTGAAACGTCAAGCCCAGAATAAAACCGGGTACGAAGAGGAGTATGGTCTGTATATCTAACATCTATTATTTTTCTCGTCGAGCCGGGGCGCCTGACCCGGTCGCAATCCTCAATTAGTTCAAATTTCGGCCAGGTCAGGCGACCCGGCTCGACGAAGGTAAGGAATATCTATCCTCGAGGATGAAATGTTCGCACAACTTCTCTCAAGTAATCACGATCAAGGTGCGTATAAATTTCGGTTGTTGAAATCGAAACGTGCCCTAAAAGCTCCTGCACAACCCGCAAATCCGCTCCGCCCTCCAGCAAGTGCGTTGCAAACGAATGGCGCAGTGTATGCGGCGATGCATGTTTCTTAATGCCGGCTTTGTCGAGATAGTTGCGAAGAATATTCCAGTAGCCCATCCGCGTCAACGGCAGACCGCGCTGATTTAAAAAAACGCAGTCTCCAGCGCTGACAGGCAGCGGTACGATTTTTCCTGCCTTTTGTCGCCGAATAAATGGTCGTCCCTTCGAAAGCCAAGCTTCGAGCGCGTTTCTTGCCGGAGTTCCCACAGGCACGATGCGCTCGCGATCGCCTTTACCGCGCACTAAAACCACGCTATGCTTTTCGAGAAAATTCTTGCGCTGCAGCGTCACTAACTCGCTTGCGCGCAAACCGCAGCCGTAAGCGATTTCCAAAAGCGCGCGGTCCCGAAGGTCTGGCGGCTCAGAGCCTTCAACCGCCCCGAGTACCGCTTCGATTTCAGCAGTTTCCAAAACATCCGGCAGCCGCAAAGGCAGCTTCGGGCCTCGAAGGCCGGACGTCGGGTCGTGTTGCCCTTGGTGAGTGGCAATTCGCCAGCGAAAAAACTGACGAAGGCTTGATAAATGCCGTGCCCGGCTGCGCGACGAAAGACTATCGGAAAGTTGTCCCAGGTATTCGAGTAAATTCTGCTGTGCAATCTTGCCAAAATCACGTTCAGCATGGTCGCACCATGCCAAAAACCTGCTCAAATCCCGCCGGTAGTTATCGAGAGTATGTGGCCTTAAGTTAGCTTCAATCGAAAGGTAGGCCAAAAATTTCTCGATGAGCGCGGTTTTATCCCCAGACAAAGGGATTTTCGCTGCGTTCTTCGCCGATGGTTGTTTGGGGGCCATGACCTGAATAAACGACCGTTTCGTCAGGCAGTGTATAGAGCTTCTCGCGTATCGAATGTTCGAGCGCTTTCATAGAACCGCCGGGAAGGTCGGTTCGTCCGACACCGTGATAAAAGAGAGTGTCCCCTGCGATGACAAGCCCATCGTGCACGAGACATATCGAACCCGGTGAATGTCCGGGAGTATGGATAATTGAAAACGTCAGAGAGCCCAGCGTCAGGGTATCTCCATCGCGCAGAAAACGATCAGCGTTTGGGGATATTATCGGTGCTTCGAAGAAAAGAGATAAGTTCTGTTCCGGATTAGTAAGCATCGAGTGGTCGTCTTCGTGAATCAGGAGTTCGGCTCCCGTCTTCTCTTTGGCCAGAGCATTTTCAGCGATATGATCAGCGTGGCCGTGCGTATTGAGGATATATCGAATGGTCAAGCCTTCTTGCCGGGCGAAATCAAGAATCCGCTCTGTTTCTCCCCCCGGATCAATCAGGAGAGCCTGCCGACTTTCCGTGCACCAGATAAGGTAAACATTCTCTTCAAAAGGTCCAACCGTCCACGATTTTATTTTTAACATGGTATTACTTTCCAATTTTGTGGAGGAAACATGTGTCATCGTATCTAATGCCTTTCTTTTTGTGCCGCCTGCCGAAGAGATTGGATGTTTTTCGAAATCTCTCCATGAAAAACAGCCGTTCCCGCGACAAACGTGTCAGCGCCCGCACGCGCAACGCGGCCAATTGTAGCGGGTTCGATACCGCCATCCACTTCAATAGAAAACTCGAGTCCAGAGTGTTCGCGAAGCTCTTGCGTTTCTTCCACTTTGCGCAGGCAAGTTTCGATGAACTGCTGACCGCCGAATCCGGGATTAACCGTCATTATCAGGAGTAAATCGATTTCTTCAAGAACCGGTTCAATTGTCGATACGGGCGTGGAAGGATTCAGCGACACGCCCGCTTGAATTCCCATCCGGCGAATTTCCGTCAGAGTGCGATGAAGATGTACACACGCTTCCTGATGAATCGTGATAATTGCCGCACCCGCATCCGCGTAAGCCTGCATCGTAAGCTCTGGTTTTACAATCATCAGGTGGACATCAAGGGGAATAGCTGTTGCCTTGCGGAGAGTACGGATGACTTCAGGCCCGAAGGTCAGGTTCGGCACGAAAAGGCCATCCATAACATCGCAGTGAATCAAATCAGCGCCGCCTTTTTCGGCTTCACTGATTTGTTGAGATAGTCTGCCGAAATCAGCCGCCAGTATCGACGGTGCGATACGAATGGGAAGAGATTTCATAGAAGGACGCTTTTATGTAACATCAGAATTTAAACGAGAAGGTGTTCTTCTCAGTTCCATGAAAACAATAACGTAGCTAAATCACATTGACTTTAAAATAAGGATTTCTCAGTGCATTGTCAATTAACCAGATTAAGAAGATAATGAAGTGAAAATTTCAGCCAATACCTGAACGATCCAGCGCGGTGGGAATTAGATCGTATTGATAGTGCCGCACGCCATTGAACTGAGAGGCATACTTTCAAAAATCGAAGAAAAACAAACTCAACTGACCCTTCAGCATCAATCAGGGTGATAGCTAATCCATGAAGCCAAAAGTACGCAAACTGAAGGTAAGATTTCATCATTGGCGAAGTTATAGCTTGTAATACAGAATAGGTGTGATTAGCACGTATTATAACCAGGTAAAACTTGCTTTAAGTTACGATTTTTCTTGGATTTACGAAGTAGAATTAGTATATTAAGGATGCCAATAGCCCTGGATATGTCTGACAATAGATTTATAGTAAACAGCCTCTGATTTCATAAAAAACAAAGAGATAATTTTCACTGTCTTGCGATTTCTCTTGAAGTGTTATGGAAGAAAAGATAAGTTACATGCGCAAAAATCAGCAAGGAAATCTACTTACAGGTTACAGAGATGCGGGACTCTTCATGTCGTAAAGTTGGAGAGAGTCGGTGTCGTCTGTCCGTGATAGACAAAATGTGCGATTCAGATAGGAGTAAAAAGATGACGTGGTTAAAGATTTCGGTAATTTTCGTTGTTGTATTTGGTTTCGCGATTGTTGATGCGGCGGCGCAGTATGATCCGTGTGAGATTCCTCCGGGAATCTACCGAACGCAGACTCAGGGCGGCTGGAGCAATGATTGTCACGGGAATAATCCCGGATGCGTTCGTGATACCTATTTTCCGACAGTGTTTCCCTCCGGATTGCTTGTCGGTGGAAACTATACGATTCTATTGATGACTTCTCAGGCTGTAGTCGATTTTCTGCCGGCGGGCGGTACATCTGCTATGCTGACGTCGAATCATACCAATCCAACGTCCACAGAAGCTGGAGTATTTGCCGGTCAAGTAGTCTCTCTGGCGATATCCCTCGGTTTCTCCGATGCGGGTGTGCCGGGATTTGGGGACCTTGGCAGTCTCTACATTCCTACGGGAGTGCATACTCCCTATGGTGCATTTGCAGGATACACTGTCAACGAGGTTTTCGCGATAGCGAATATCGTCCTTGGCGGTGATATGACGGCTCTGCCCGATGGGATATCGGTTTCAGATTTAAATGATGTTGTTGACGCCATCAACAACAATTTCGATGATGGTGAGCATAGTGATGGCTACCTCGTGGAAGAAGATTGCGATGATATTTTACCTGTCGAACTGACGGCAATACCGGTTTTGATTCCGGGTGATCGTCAATTGACGCTGAGTTTTCATGTTGCCGATGAACACGATGTGACATCTTACACGATTATACGTAACGGTTCAAAAGTGGCAGAGCTTGGAAATGGCGATGGAGCGTATGTCTATGTGGACAGAAATCTTATGAACGGCTACCGCTATGAGTACGTCATTGTCGCAATGGAACTTGGCATCCGCAATATTCTCTCTTATGAAGGTGCTACGGTATGGAGTGCGACTCCGTCCATCAATGCGGCTGTCGTCTCGGAATACGCCTTGTACCAAAACTACCCGAACCCGTTCAATCCAACGACAACTCTTTCCTTTGATCTAATGGAAAGCGGTTTCGTAAGTTTGAAAGTGTACAACTTAATGGGTCAGGAAGTGGTGACGGTTATTAGCGGTATTATGGAGCGTGGCCGTCATGTTGCGGCATTTAACGCCGCAGACTTGCCGTCAGGTGTCTATATCTATCGCCTCGAAGCGGGTGATTTTATGGATCAGAAGAAGATGATGCTGATGAAATAATCTAACAGTGATAAATTTTGCAGTAAGTGGAGCCGCTTTAATAGGCAGCCTCACTTACCAGAACCTAAGAACATATTGAATCGAAACGTATGCTCAAATATTGAATGAAGCTAAGAATCAGAGTGAGGAAAATCATGAAAACGTTATGGACACTATGTTTTGTTCTGCTCGCTTTTACTTGCATAGCATTAGCCGGGGAGTTCTCGACTAAAGGGCAGATAGTGATGGACAGAAATGACTGTGAATTGGAAGAAGATGGCTTGGTAACAAATCCTGACGGTAGCCTCACCTTCCGGCAAACCACGGACGAAAATGATGTCGCCCCTCTATATGAGGGTCCCTTCGCACTGCCGTCCGGTAGTTGCACCGATTTAGGCGGTTTCGAGATTTACTGCGGATGGGACGCGGATTTCGGTTGGAAACATTACTGGCCAGACTTCAATACGCCGGATGTAACCATTCAGTCTGTGCAAGTCCTTATCTGTGCATGGGATGTTGATGCAGAACCCTGCACCACCATCATCCCGAATAACCACTATTGCGAAGTGGATAACATCTTCATGGACGGGGAACTTCAGAAT
>CAZADO010000151.1:0-15010 GCA_964483885.1 uncultured Alphaproteobacteria bacterium
CGGAAGCGCCCTTACAAAAAGCCACATGAAAAAAGTGCCGCCCATTTGGGCGGCACTCGATTGTTTCGTTATTTAGGATGGATTACTTCAGAAGTACCATCTTGTTGGCGCTCGAATATCCCGGAGCTGTCATGTGTACGAAATAGATACCGCTTGCCAGACCCGAGCCATCGAATTGCACCTGATGGCGACCGATTTGCGCGTTCCTATCGTAGAGAGTTGCCGCCAATCGTCCCATGATATCATAGACCTTCAGCGTCACCTGCCCCGGCGTTCGCACATCATAGCTTATCGTCGTCGTTGGATTGAACGGATTCGGATAATTGCCCAGTAGCGCATATTGTGCGGGGAGATTTATCGCTTTCGGAGGTTCCACTGCTGACAGAGTCTGCCCAAACCACTCCAGAATTTTCTGCGTGACGATTCGATGATGCGTCGTCCCGCTGACGCCGCAAGCGGCTTCGAGAGCAAAGGCGAAATAAACCACTTGATACGTCGTCGTATCTCCATACTTGATAGCGGCGGGTCTATTATCCTCGTCGTAGGTGTAAATCACCGAAGCGCCTGCGAGAGGAACAATGCGGGATTGCAGATTTGTGCCGCCATTGTTGGCGCAGCTTCCCAGAAGCAGCAGGCTTGTACCGTCGGAAATCTCGTCGCCATCCACACCTGTTAGTCCTCGTCCGAGTGAATCAAGTTCTCCTGATTCGCAATGCAGATAATCGGCATAGAAGTCATCGTCTCTTAGGTCGCGGTCTATCAACCGACCGAGTAAGACCAGCTTTCCTCCCGCATCCAGGAATGTCGCTAAAGCGGTTTGGTCGTCTTCCGTCAGTGTCCCTGTCTCTTCATTTCCGCATACCCAGAAAACCTCCCGGTAGGATGATAGTAAGTCATCTGTTACGGAACCGTCAACCTGTGTGTTCCATTTATCAAAACCGAGTTCGAGGTCATTGAAGTCCGCAGCGAATTGGCCATCATAGTTATTCCCACCATCGTCATCCACCAGCAACACAGGCGGGAAATTGATTTCGATCTGGAACTCCCATGTCATTGTTTCAACATGTTCAGCGGCCAATTCCAAGGTGAAAGTTGTCCAATAGGATTCTACGACCGAATGAGACACCGCGATATAAACCGGAGATGTCGCATTCGTTCCCTGCACTCCGCCTATCAAATTATCGAAATAAATCGAATCATCCGTCAACGTTAAATTCGGATCATCGGTGAAGACGCGTCCTCGTATATTCGTTGCCGTTGCCCATCCGTTATCGTTTGCAATCGTCACGAGCAAGTCACCGCTTTCGCCAGTTTCGAGTCGCCCATCGTCATCACTGTCTCCAATAATTTCCGCTCTAATGAATGATAGATGAGGGAAGCGAGTCGCCAGCATCATTCCGGCATCAATACGACCGGCACCGAGTTTTGCAGGGTCAACACCGGGATTTTGTGCGCTGATATCTGCGCTGTAGTTCATAATCATGGAATCCATGTCCGCATTGGTGAATTCCGGTATCATGTTCCAGACAAGAGCCGCAACTCCTCCGGCATTGGGACAAGCCATCGACGTACCTCCCCAACCCGAGCCTCCGTAACCATTGATGATGGTTGACCAAATTGGGTGATCACCCGGCGCACAGAGATCCAGCCATGTACCGCGATTCGACCAAGAGGAAAGTGCATCATTTTCGGCTGTTGAAGCAACGGAAATCACATAGGGATGACAGGCGGGATAATGCATTTGTTCTGTCGGTTCATTTCCAGCAGCTCCAAACAGAAGAACGCCATTATTCCAAGCGGCTTCCATCGCATTCCTTTCGGCAGAGCCACCACTGTTTCCGCCATAGGACATGGAAATAATTTTCGCTCCCATAGCTGTGGCATAAGCAATCGCCGGGAGAGTTGCACTCTGGGGCATATAACCGTCGCCACTGCTGGAAAGATACCCGGCGCGAACTGCCATACCCGTGAAATTCCAACCGCAACCTGCGACACCTATCGAGTTGTTCCCTTTCGCCGCCATGAGTCCCAGACAATGAGTGCCGTGCGGCTCCAAACCAAAGGGATCGTTGTCCGGATCATCACAATCCTCGCCCGTAGCACAGCCACCAATGTTATCAATGAAATCCCAACCGATGAGATCATCTTCATAGCCATTGCCGTCGTTGTCGATTCGATCCCAATCATCAGGATCACCGGGAATGTCATCCCATACCCAAGGAACTCCATCTCCATCCAAATCCTCACCGGGATTTACCCAGAGCGTCGGTGTTAAATCAGGGTGATTCCAGTCGGTTCCCGTGTCAATCGCACAAACGATAATCGTCGAATCGCCTGTGCCATAATCCCATGCCGCAGGACAATTCATGATAGCTTTATCCCACTGATTTCCCCACATGGGATCGTTGGGAGTGCGATAAATGATACGCAGAAGGTCAGGTTCCGCGTATTGGATATAAGGATTCGCCTCGAAATCAGCGATCATGGGGATGACTTCAAGGGTTGTCGGAAAATGCAAAATATACAGACGACCGAAATCCGGCGGGAATTCCATTCGAGAAAGGATTCCGTCCGGCACCAGCCTCTTCGCCTGCTGAACCTGATAGGTGGACAGAAGCTCATCAACCGATGGAATGCCCATTGAGACAATACCATCGTCTAAGGTTGTCGGAGTCGCCGTTCCAATCGACGCCTTGAAGTTAACAATCAGGTGCCCCGGCAACCATTCGTCGCCTTCATAGGGTGTTGCAAAGACCAGGCAAGGCACCAGCAGTGCAAGTAGCGGCCATACCGCCTCGCTCCATCGGAATCGCATGTTAATTTCTCCTACGATGTTGTGAATGCAAAGATGCACTTTATTCAGTCTATAAATTTACGCTATACTTTCCTTAAAGTCAACTCTCAAAGCCCGCTTTCCTGAAATTTTCATATTTAATAATCACTATTTATCATATCATTTCATGTATAATGAGTAAATATTGTGCAATAAAACTTTGAATCAACCTGATTCGAGGCTTATCGTGTATATCTTCCCTGCCGTCAAACCGGATTTGTCGGAATCCCAAAGAAAAAACTTGCCTTGAATCGCCCTATTGGGGATGACTTCGCGGCAAGTTTTTTGGTTGCAAGTATGCTGGCTTGGCTATTTCTGAGCTACTTTCGCCTCAATCACATGCGGCGTGACGAAAATCATAATCTCCGTTTTATCCAGAGTCTCGAAATTGTACTTAAACAATCTACCCAGTAAGGGAATAGCGTGTAGAAGTGGAATTCGCCGTTCGGTTTCTTCTTTTTTCGAACGCACGACCCCGCCAATCACTACGGTTTGACCGTCGTCCACCAGAAGCTTCGTTTTAATCTCCGATGTTAGAATGATGATTCCCCCGGAAACGGTCGCTTCACCGGAAAGGTCGCTGACTTCGGGATGGAGATTCATCAGAACTTGATTATTGGGATTGATGTGCGGCGTGACATTCAACTTCACCGCGACGTCATAGAATTCCGTGATAATATTCACTGCCATATCGATTCGATTGATAGGAATTTTCTTTCCGGAGAGGATGGTCGCGGTTTCGTTATCGGAAATGAGCACGGATGGCTGCGACAGCACTTCGGCTTTGCCTTCTTCCTCAAGCGTTTTTATCATCCCCTGCAGATTGACGCCCCTTTGCAAACGCCCCAGAGTGAACGTTCCGGTAGGTTCCCCCGGAGCAAGTTCCACATTGGCGCCCGCGTGGACTGTCTGCAGCGGATTACTCAGGTTTCCGGCATACCAGTCGATTCCGATTTCTTTTTCGGCTCGCGTATCAACTTCAACAATCTTGGCTTCGATGAGCACCTGATTCATCTGCCGATCCAGTTCTTCGACAATTCTTCGAGTGGCGTCAATGCTGGCGGTGATGTCCGTGACAATCAGCGTATTGGCTCGAACATCAGCCTGCGCTTTTCCGCGGTCGGTCAGCAGTTTTTCGACGACGCCTTTCAAGTCTTGGGCGCGAGCGTATTTGATTTGGAATATTCCGGTCTCGAGTTCTTCATTTTTAACCGCGTTTTGAATATCTTCAAGTGTGGTGACACGAATAATTCCCTGTTCTTCGACAGCGACAAAATCGTTCATCTTGAGGATATTATCCAGCGCTTCCCGCCAAGAAACTTCGTGCAGCAAAACGGTGACCGGTCCTTTTACCTTGGAGCCCGCCACAATATTCATCCCGGAAAACTCCGAAATACTGCGGAGAACCGTTCGGATATCGGCTTCCTCGACATTGAGTGAAATCTTTCCGCCGGAACCTCGGTACGGAACCGTCTGCCCGAAGAGAGCTTCCACCGCGATTAGCGCTGCCATCACGGCTATGATAATAACGAACCGTTTCATGATACCTTCCTTCTATGCGCTCGTTTTGTGTTATTCCTGATTGGAGCGGACGCTCAGTGTAATCCGCTCGACTTCACCAAACTCGACAAGCTGAAAAACAGCTTTCGTTTGAGTGACCGTGATGACTTTCCCTCGGTAAACATTATCTCCTTGCCTGAGGAAGAAGCTTCTGCCATCTTTATCTTTGACCATGGCCAGATACTCTCCCCCACTCCAGACAACTCCCGTTAGAATCGATCCTTCCAACTGCAACAGATCCGTCTTTATCTCCTCGCCTTTTTTCGAATCCGTAATCAACGGTCGGAAAGCATCTCTCCGCCCCCGTGACGAATAAACAAAGGGCTCTTCTCTTCGAATCGTTGGGTGAGGTTTTGGTTTATTCTGGTGAAGTTCTTCTTCTGATTTCAGCAGGGCTTTCGTTGAAGCCACCGGCCCGACCAAGTTCGCCGTCGAATCAGACGTCGCCGTGTTCTGCGGCGAACTGGTTGTCTGCTCGGAGATCGTCTCGGCTGGACTACTTGAAGCGCAGATAAAGACAACAAGAAGCGGGAGAATAAGGCTCCACATGGCTGTACTGCCGATATTCATTCTATTTTTCATCCCCGGAACTCCTCTTAGCTTCTTTTCCGCGGTTTTCTCTTGGACGTTTCTTCTTCGGGTTCGGAAACCGTCGCCGGCGCTCCCAGTTCCTTGAAGATATAGATGGTGGCTAAAAATTCCGTTTCCACCGTATTTTGTGAACGTCCTTTGCGCGGAGCCCAAGCGGTCATCGTCAGATTCGAAATGTTCACAATACGAGGTAACGCCGCGATTTGCGACATGAAGTTACCAAGGTTATGATAGGTCGAAAGGGTTTTCACACGAATCGGATTCTCCCAGTAATAGGGATGTTCCACCGGCGCCAAAGGTCGGAAGAGAAGAAACGTTACCTGACTGCCCTGTCCCGCCAACGTAATCTGCTTGAGCAGGTCATCCATCTCTTTTTCTGTCGGCAATAGTTCGAGAGCCGCGTCCCAATTCACCAGCAGCTGCTCATAATTATCCCGAAAAGAAACGAAATTCCTGGCGACTCTTTTCCCTCGTTCCAAGCGTTCGCGATCCGTCTTTAGTTTCTGCCCGATCTGAAGGATTCTTGCCTTCTTTGGCTGATAGATATAATTCAAATAGCCATAAGCAAGCCCGATAGCGAGGCCGCCAATAATCATCCATTTTTGTATCGCTGGATCTCGCAGTTTCACGTCTATCCTCCTCCTGTACCAATCGAGTAAAATTGCGTCAAATAGACTTCCGGACAGAGGAAGTTTCCTCCCGCCTGAACGGTCGCTCCGCCGCCCCAAGAAAAGAATTGACCATTGTAATGGTAGCTTATCCTGACATCACCGAAGTATTGGTAGGTGAGTTCTCCAGTGACCGCATTCCGCGTACTCCCGAGATTGAGGAATCCCTCGAAGTAACCATTTTCATCCGTGTAGAACCAGCGATCCGGACCCGTATAGGGTGTTTCACTCTCCGCATCCGACTCCAGAATGATACTGACTCCCTGCACTCCTTGAGATTCCGTCTCGTCGGTAAACACATAACCGCTGATTTTTGCGGCATCCGGATAGTCATCGACTCCTTCAGTGCAGCCTGAAAACGTCAGCAGTACTCCGATGATTCCCAATTTGAAGACAAGCACGGCAAGCCGTTTCATCGTCTCCTCCCAAAATAGTATCTGTGATTTCCTAACATTTTTTTATTGCAACCATCACCCATTCCCTGCTACGTTAGGGAGTGATGGGACGCCCTTCCCGAATGGCGCGTATTCCTCGATCGAAAGCATCTTCCTTTTTTTCTTGCGAAGCTGCCGCCGCCTCCTTCTGAGCCGTGTTGACCGTGGTGATGAGTGTGAAATTCGTGACGCTTGTATTTGCGATTTCGCTCTTTTCCGTCACCGTTAAATCAACGGTTGACAAGAAAGGTGATTCGACCAGCTTGCCCATCAATTCCGCCACTTTCAAGTTAGAAGAAGTCACTCCCTGAATCGTAAACATGATGCCCGCTCCTTCTCCCTCTTCTCGAATGGACGTGAACCATGTCAGACTGGGGAGGCCTCGATTAATTTCATCCAAAATATGAAGCCGCAAGAAACGGTCGTGATCGAGTTTCTCAATTAAGTTAATCCGTTCGACAATATCTTTTCGTTTTGACGTTAACTCCTCGACCACCGCAATCTTCGCCGCATAAATCGCAACTTCGCTGTTAATCGCCCTTGATTCATGCCGGAGGACTCCGAGTTTATTTTCTTGGACAATCGTGGTAATCACCATCGCCAACAGCATGAGAGCGAATCCCAGAATCGGAAGTATTACGGACGCTCCCGCGAGCCGGTTTTTCCTGCCGCCTTTCCGCTCCACATCCGGCATCAAATTGAATCCCGGATATAAATCACCCAATCCGCGCAAGGCCAATCCGACAGCCGTTGTCAAATCCGGCGCAACGGCAGTCCAGTCATCTTCCCGTCCGTCTGTGGAGGGAAGTATAAAACTCAAGGGATTTGCCACCTCGGTCGTAACGTCGAATTTCTCCGACAGGATCGACACAATACCCGGAAGGTGCGCTCCGCCGCCGCACAACAGGATATGAGACACGGGTTTCTCCGCCACCGAGCCGAAACTCGTCGGGAAAGCCCGAACAATGGCACTCGCAAACTGTTCTCCGATTTTCCGCGTCACATCTTCGAGGGCGCTTTCATCCGCCGGAGTGAGTTTTTCGCGGACGAGAATCGCCGTTGCCCGTTCAAAAGTCACTCCCCGCTGCCGAATCAATTCCTCGACATAGGTTCGTCCGGCAATGTTGATATCACGCGAACCTTCGAATTGCCCTTCGTGAAACAGCGTTATCGTCGATGTCTGAAAACCGATTTGCAGAACGGCAATCGTAGATGTGTCATCAATATCCCCGCTTTCCGTGAGCGCCGCCTGCAGTGCAAAAGGTTCTACTTCAAGGAGTCCTAACTGGGATCCGGAATCACGCAGCAGATCGATGGTCGAATAAACAAGGTCGTTCTTCGCCGCGACCATGAGGACTTCCATTCCTTCCGTATCCAGTTCCTGCGGAAGAGGAATATAATCCAGACAGACATCTCGGATGTCGAAGGGGAAGTTCTGTTCCGCTTCATAGGTAATTGCACCGGCCAGTTCGGTATCCGACATCGAATCCGTCAGGATTTTCTTTATCGCAACGCCCTTGCCGTACACACTCGAACAGACTTCTCTCCCGCGGATTTTCGTTTTCTTCCCGAGGTCGGTAAGTATCTCACTGAGTCGAAGACTGTCCGTGATCTGACGATCAACGATGCATCCATGCGGCAGCGACTCGATATGATACTGTTCGAGTTCAATCCCATTTTTCGATTTCTTCAGTGCAACCACTTTGATGCGGCGACTTCCGATGTCCACACCAACAGCGCGCTTAGCACGTCCGTTCATTTCCAATGCCCTCAAACTTCATTTGTGATGAAGGAAGTTTCCTCCAACTGTCATTCCGCCATACTTGGCGTCATTTTATGCAATTCCCCATCTCCCTCTTTGGTTTGAACAAGCCGGGAACCCGACGCCTGAATACCACGAATGGCCATATCCAAATCATTGGGATTCGTGGCGGTCTCCATGGCGGTTTCCAGAGAAACTACACCTTTGCGATAAAGGTTAAGAATGGATTGATCAAAGCTCTGCATACCGTGAACGCCGCGATCATCTTCGATGAGTCCTCCAATCAGAGATATCCTATCCTGATCTTCCATACATTCCCTTACGGCGGCGGTGTTGACCAATACTTCCACAACCGGCACTCGGCCGGGTTTGTCACTGCGCGGGATGAGGCGCTGTGATACAATGGCCTGCAAGGTTCCCGCGAGCATCGTCCGAATCTGAGCTTGATCTGCCAAAGGAAAAAACGAAATCAGCCTGTTTACGGCTTCAATAGCATTCAGAGTATGCAGCGTCGTCAGCACTAAATGGCCGGTTTCGGCAGCCTGAAGCGCCATCATCATCGTATCCGGGTCCCGGATCTCTCCGACCATAATCACATCAGGATCTTCACGGAGCGCATGTGTCAATGCCGTGAAGAAATGCATCGTATCAATTTTCACTTCCCGCTGCGCAATAAGGGATTTTTTATTTGCGAACAGGTATTCGATCGGATCTTCGATACACAAGATATTTATGCTTCGGGTCGAATTGATACGGTCAATCATGGCCGCCATCGTCGTAGATTTTCCGGAACCTGTCGCTCCTGTTAAGAGAACAAAGCCGCGTCGAGAATCGGAGATTTTTATCAAGACGTCCGGAAGATTGAGTTCGTCAAAGGTGGGTATCTGCGTTTTAATAGAACGCAGGGCCGCCGCGGGTGTCCCTCTCTGGAAGTAAAGATTGGCTCGCACTC
This sequence comes from uncultured Alphaproteobacteria bacterium, assembly GCA_964483885.1. Lineage (GTDB taxonomy): Bacteria > Electryoneota > RPQS01 > RPQS01 > DYHQ01 > JAUXGA01. Next base: position 8,801 of record CAZADO010000151.1, read on the forward strand.
GGCCATGGCCGGGAACCGTAAGTGCGAAGTCTAATTCCTTTTCACGAACGAAGGCTTGAAATTGCTGCTCTGAAAGAATCTCCTGCAGGAATTTTTCGATTTCCTGAGACGTAAGCTTTGCCTCTTGCGTTGCATACAGCTCACCGTCAATCCGCAAGACCGGCGGCGCAGCCGCTCGCAGATGCAGGTCACTCGCCTTGCGAATAAACAGAAGTTCTAAGAGCTCTCTAAAATTTGTTGCCATAGGTTGCCCAAGTCAGTCGTGATAATCCCTTTACCCTCACGCGTCACTCACATCGTAGTTCAGTCCCCACCCACCATTTGTTTCTTTAGTGCTTTTATCTTCTCTTTAACATTCCCAAAACCTTCCTGCTGCCGGTCAATGTTTTCGAAATGAGCCAACGCCTGCTCAAGATTCCCCAAAATTTCCTGAGCTTCTCCTTTTGCGAACTCCAACCGCAACTGCATCTCCAAAGGCTCATTTTCGCTTTGTTCGAAGGCTTCCAGAAGTTCCAAAGCTCGCTTCGGATCCTGCATCGAAAGCCGACATTCCGCCAGAGACAGACTCGCTCGGAAGTGAAGATTCTCATCCTGACGCGCTTTCTCGAATTCTTCGACAGCCGCGTCCCACAACTTCATTTCCTGATAGACAATGCCTAAGTCATAATGATCCCGACCTTCTCCGTCGGAAAGAACCTCCTCGGTTGACGCCCGTGCTTTTCTCTGCGCTTTCGGTGCCTTTTCCATCGTCGCCTGCTGTTGAAAGGTCTTGGTAAACGTCGCGGATTCATCCTGAAATTCCTCCGCCATTCCCGACTCCGCTCCCAGAGTGATCAATCCACCCTGATTCCCTCCAAATAGACGGGAAGATTCCTGCAGCGGCGCTTCTTCTGTCTGTTCCGGTTCTGTCACTAACGGTTCAGTGTACTTTGCTTCAGCCTTTTTGGAACTCACGAAGGTTTCCAGATCCCTCTGGAGTTCCTCATCTTCAACACCCGCTTCACGATAGAGCGGTAGGATTTCTTCCAATAAGTGAGGGTGCCTAAGTGAGCTGTCGATAACTTTCCGGAAGAAAGTGCGGAGTTCCGGCTCGGACGGCCGGGAGCACGTGCGCAAATACGTTCCCAAAGAACTCAGGGAATCCGCATCATACCCCATCGACAAATACAATTCAGACAGCGTCAGATGAAACTCCATCTCGCCCGGAACCGCCCGCAGGGCTTTCCTTGCGATAGCCAGCGCATTTTCATAGAGTCCTTCGATGGTAAATCCATCGATCGCCCGCCGCCAAGCTTCAATGGCATCTCGTGGGGACCCACATCGAAAATGCACATCTCCAACAGTATTCCAGATGTTGAAATTCTGTTCTTCTGCCCGAGCGAGTTTTTCAAGTTCGGGCAGCGCCTTCTGCCATTTCTTTTGGCGCATCAAATCCCGCACTTGTTCCTCGGGCGCTCGTTTGCGATTTAGTAGTTTTGATAGCATGTTTCTTTAGCTTATTTGTCTCCAACTTCCACGTTCAATAATATGAACCCGCGGAGTTCCCGGAGGCCAGTTCGCGGGATCCAAAAGATCAGTATCAAATCCCCAATTACGGTTGGGAGCTTCATAGTAGCTGCCATAGCTCCAAGGTCCTGTCGCCTCACGGCTGAACCAGAGGTCGATAATACTGCCACGAAACGTTAACGTGACTCCCGACCAATTCTCGAGAAAACGAGGCAGATTTTCCAGACCTCCACTATAGGTGCTACCATAGGTTGTTTCCACATGGCCGGTCATAATACAAGCATTGATGGTGGTTGTCGAGGCATTACGCATATACAAAGGTTGATTCGATAAACCATCATTCCAGTTGCCCGACAAGATGGTAATCGCGTCGCAGATAAGCGCCGAGCCTTTTTTGGAAACCGTATTATAGTTTCCTTTCACATAGAGAGGATTATCGGTGACAATCGTCAATCCCCCTGTCGGTAATTGCGAACCGTTGCGGATTCGGACAGCATCTTGAGAACCTGCGCCGGAGATATAAATAATCCCGTTGCCAGGACTAAGTCCGGCAGCAACCAATGCGGCGATATCCAGCTCCACGACATCCATCCACTTGTTTTCACGTGTATCTTTGAAAGCGTCCACGACATAATCACACACTCCGGCGGGTGGACTCAATGGAGTCCCGTTGCTATCAACCATGACACCATCGACAATTCGCACATCCGCTTTGTACCAATATTTTGCGTCAATCAGATCCGGCGTATCTCCCGGAACACCGCGCTCGACGATGACGTGCATATCTTCCGCTGGGGGAAGAGGCAGTTTCAGAGTGTTCATATCATGAGCGCCATCCCGAACCATTCCTCCCCAACGCTCGATGGCTTCCGTCTCCCAGTTTGCTTGTCTCTCATCGAGCCAATAGGATCCTGTCCACATGTTTTGATAGGCACCCATTTGGTCACGGATATTAACGAAACCGGGGGGATCTACATGACCTCCGTCTTTCCGATAATGCCAGATATCTCCGACTGCCGTTACGTATGAATTGCACCAAATTCCGGATTCGGCGCCTATGTACAGATCTGCATTCGTGTGTATTCTGCCGGCGAATGTCATCTGGGGTCCTGGAAAAATCTCCAAATCTTCGTCATAAAAAACGCCGAACTGGAACAGCGGAATGAACTGATGCTCAATGATTTGTTCAATCTGCGAAGTGCGCCGACCACTCGCAGCCGAACAGAGAAGCCGATACTTTTGAATATATCCGATCAGACCCGTATAGTCACCGGAGGTTACCACTTGCTGGGTACGGCTTCCCTGCGCCATTATCGAATAAACCGGAAAGGTAAATCCTGTCAGAGGCGGTTGAGGAAGCCCATCCAAATCCTGCTGTGTTGGAGACAGATTGCTATACAGCAGGTTTCTGAGTTCTGCCGCCCCCCATTCGGTGGCGGCTTCCGCCGCGTAAAATGTTCGAACCGCATCCACATCTCGAGCAGTCACACGCGCCTGTCCAATAGTACGGATGGCCGTGGTTCCCGTAACAAATAGGAGTATTGTCATGAGAATGACCGTCAAGACGAGAGCCATTCCTTTTTCGGCTCTCTTCTTGTCTCGCAGCCGAGAAGTTTTTTTGCCGTTCATCTCACACCTCTTGTACTTCATATCGTCTATCCAAGCGCTAAATTCCGACCGCGGACTCGAGTCGTAAGCCAAAATCGCAGATACCCGTCATGGGTTGAAGTCCCGTCAGGAAACATCGTATAATACTTACGCTGCTTATCTTCAAAATCGGATCGCAGAACCAATATCATCTCGAGTTCTGTGACTAACCGGCGTTCGCCGCTCGTCAACGGAACGGACAACAAAACCGATCCTCCGCCACTTTGACCGAGAATTTTTGGCACGGTGTTTTGATAGCGATCGTAGTAGCGAAATAACAGTCGTTCCACATTTCGTGCCAGTATGCGATCCGTCGGCGCACCCCATCTCATGGAATCGCGCGACCATTCCCAAACCGTTTCATGCAAATCCAAATCATTGCGCCAAATCCAAACGGTCTCGGTTTTACCGTCATTATCATAGTCTGATGTAAACACAAGTTCATTGTTCATGACGTACTCAAAATCATCTCGGACGGAATCCGTCCAAGTCTGACCTGTCACATCGGTATTGACATCATTCGAGTCCCCATTGACATCCAGAGGCGCCATAAGGCCAATCAGCCGCATATTATGATCCAGACGTTTTACAATCAGTCGGCCATTTGCGCGCGCTTCATCTTTTTTACCTTCGAGTGCAGACCTCTGCATCACACCTTGAAATACGTTGGCCGTCACAGCCATTAATACAATGGTCATCATCATAGCGAGGGTGAACTCGACCACCGTGAAGCCCGCTTCTTGAGTTTGTCGCCCTCTTTGGATGGCCCTTCGACCCAACAGGGATCGTCGTTTCTTTTCCATGGCGCCAACTCCTTTTCCATAGTCTCTTTTCATGCTACATATTCGCACAATAACTCACGAGTCTGACTCGTTTTCGATCCTTATCAAAGAAGATTTCGACAATGACTTCTTTGACCTGCCCAACAGTCACGACATCGGTTCTATGCCGAAAATCGGGAAATTCGTAGTACTCGTAGTAGTTGCCCTCGTCACTTTGAATATCAGCAAATCTCTGGTTGCGCACGTCCTCCATGACTCGACTGGCCAGTTGAACCGCGACATCTTGCTTCTCACTATACCGGTTTGCACGAGCCATAGCGACGAAAGAAGTGATGATAATCAGAAAACCTACTACCAGCACAAACGTCGCGAGGAGAACCTCGAGTAGAGTCATTCCTCGTTCTTTACGTCGCCTTTTCATCTCCGCATCCTTCCTTTCTTGTACCTTACTTCAATGCTTGCGCGAGGCCTACCGAAAAGCCCCACTGCTCTCCGCCGGATGAACTGACTTGTGCCACCACATAATACCCATCCGGCAGCAGCCAATCTACTCCGAGCAGCGCCTGCGGATTCTGATCCATATTCGTATAATCCGTCTGCCCACCAGCGCCGGGACGTGCCGCTCCCAAGAATTCCACATCCGTTTTGCGAGTCCCAAAGAGAATCACCTGCATCACTCCAACATAAGGCGTGAATTGACCGAACCGATACCCCGCCGTTATCGCCGGTGTCAGTTCCTGCCAAGCATAGCTTGTACGAAGAATCTTTGCTTCGCTTACCGCCTCACCTTCCGCCTGAAATCCGAGATAATTCGCACTTAGTTGAAGCTGCCAAGGTTGATTGGCAGTCGGGTATCCCAAACGAAAACCTCCGCCCCAAGCCATCGACCAATCCGATTCGAACATCGAATAGCCTGCTGGAGGTTCCGGAAATCGCAGATTGGCGGTTCCCAGAGCTAAGTCGACATCAATTCCCCGCGCCACGCCAAAGGTTGCGCGCAGGATACCTCGCTGCGTTTCAATTTTTTCCGTCTCCCCTCCCAACACTGCCTCCGCCGCGTCGGTGACATAGTTCATTCGTGAAAATTCCAGCGTCATGGCGACACCTTTGTCGCCCAGACAGAAGGACGGCCTGCCGACCAGCCCTCCCGCCATCGCCGCCTGTGTTCCTATGATGAAAGCAATAAATAGCTTGATGCGCATTTTATCCTCCAAGAACAATCAACATTCGTTCTTTATCTCTCGACTCGACCCTCACCGTCCGGATTCGGTGTTTCCGACGCCAACTGAGGCAGCAAGAGGAACGTCTCGGTAAACGTCCAAAGGTTTCCATTCTTTGATTCGACTTCAATCATGACAGGCGTCGCTGTCGCGTCATCCTGAGTGGTCAGGTTATTAAAGAAAGACACTGTATATAAGGTATCTCCGGGACATCCGATTGTAAAGCGACTGGGATATGCCGCTCCCGCACTGGCGCTGAAGCGCACAATAGATTCCGAATCAATCGGCCAGTGATTTCCTCCTTCCCAGAGTTCATACAGGATGAGGGCATTTTCTCCAATATAGAGCGTCCGTTCGTTCGGATCTCCATTCACCGTCGCCTCAAGAATGCGAATGCCGTCATAGGGCGCGGTAAAACGCACACCACATGTTGCCCACACGATAGCGCTTTGATTGTTCTGCGTCTCACCTTCCGCCGTCACCAGTACTTTCGCGATACCATCACGATCCGGAGCGCCCCAGCAATTGATCTGGCCACCCAAATTCGGGTCTTCGAGAGTATTCCACCAGCGCGACAATGTCGGCATAGGATTACCACCGAAAAGTGTTACCGTAGCAAATCCATTTGCATTCGTATAGCCGGTGGCCGTCGTAATCACACCGCCAGACGTCGTGAAATAGACAGCGGTTCCTTCCGGAACGGGATTGTTCCACTTATCGCCGACAATCGCCGTAATATTTACCGAGTCTCCAACAGCGCTCCATCCGACGAGGTCACACGGTGATGAAGCAACTTTGATATGACTCGTATTGAAATAACCGCAGCCATCCGGATTAAAGATATCTTCGATATAGGGAGGCCCGGAGTAGATGATAATCTCTGTCGTAATCGCGGAAACATTATAAGGATCACCCTCACAAATACCGTTGCTTCGAGCACGGATACGCACCGTTCCCGAACGGAAACCGCTGGAGTAAGACACACTGGCGCGACCATTAATCGTCGGAATCGAATCTACGGATGATAACGATCCCATCGAATCGGGATGCGTTAT
>CAZADO010000152.1:0-4119 GCA_964483885.1 uncultured Alphaproteobacteria bacterium
CCCGAAGCCAATCGAAAGGTTTGAACGCCTATCCTGCCAGAAATCGCCGCTCAGGTCTTGAGTGCCGATTTGCACTCGAAAGGCTTGTACAGGCAAAACTTCCGCATCAGCAAATGAGCTTGGAATGGCCGCATCGGAGCGCGGTTGTGCCCATCCGGTCCCTGCAAAAATCAACAGGATGATTAAAAAAACATGCATTTCCACTTTCACCTATTATTCGCTTCGACATAATAGCAACTGCCGTGCCAGCTAAGAAAGACAGAGACTTACGAAGCAAGAGCGGCTTCTTTTTTCGGAGAGCGGCAACAATTACCATTTTTACAAGTTTTCTTAAAGAAGCACCGAAGATAAAGAGGTTTGGTACGAAGATATACACATCTTTAAACATAATAAATAGTTACGTCGAAATGGAACTGGAATGTGTTCGGGAAGTTTATAAGATGTCCGTGTGCAAGCACGGCAGTTTTTTTCTTATCAGGAGTTTCTAATGGAACGAACAAGTCGTACAACTTTGAAAAATCTGTTGATAGTCATTGGTCTCAGCATGGCGTGTGTTGGTTTGGGCGTCCTGCTTTCCGCTAAATTGAACTGGACAGCGCCCTCGAATGCTGAAGAGGCTTTGCAAAGCATGACATCGCAGTCGGAGGTAATTCCCGCTGTTGTTGGCGGCAGGAGTCCGTTTGTCGCCGTCGCAGACCGCGTCAAACCTACTGTTGTCAATATCACGACCGAGCGCAAGGTCGGTGGCGGGGAGATGTGGGATCCCTTTCATATGTTCGAGGATTCGCCATTTTGGGAATTTTTCCACCGAGACCAAGTCGACCCGAAAAAACGTCAAGAACCGCGTTCTTATCGCGTGCCCAGCTCAGGTTCCGGAATCATCATCAGCCGCGACGGATATATTCTGACCAACAACCATATGGTTGAAGATGCTGAAGAAATGACCGTTAAATTGTCCGACGGCTCTGAGCATAAAGCCGAAGTCATCGGCGCTGATCCGGAAACCGATGTCGCTGTGATTCGCATCGATAAAGAGTTTGACGCTTCGCAGGTAGCAGTATTGGGGAATTCCGAAGAGATTCAAATCGGGGATTGGGCGATTGCGATTGGCAATCCTCTCGGATTGGATTGGACGGTGACGGTTGGCGTGATTTCAGCTAAAGGCCGGACGAACCTGCCGATTCAGGGGGGCGGGCCGAGTTATCAGGATTTCATTCAGACGGATGCGTCGATTAACTTCGGCAATTCCGGCGGGCCGCTGTGCAACATTCGCGGGGAAGTGATTGGAATGAACACAGCGATTAATCCGTCGGGACAGGGCATCGGTTTCGCGATTCCGATTAATCTTGCGACAAAGGTCATAGAGCAACTGAAATCCAGCGGTCGGGTATCGCGCGGTTATCTCGGAATGTTGCCGCGTGAGTTAACACCCGAACTCAAAGAAGCCACTGGTGTCGGCAAGAATACGAAAGGTGTTTTTGTCGAACGGGTAGATCCGGACACTCCCGCCAAAGAGGGGGGGCTTAAAGATGGGGATATCGTCATCGAAGTGGACGGTAAGCCAGTTGAAGATGTCACGCAATTCCGCATGGATATTGCCGACCATCCGCCGAATTCAAAGGTGTCGTTGAAAGTGATTCGCGACGGCAAAGATAAACTATTGAACTTTACCCTTGCGGATCGCTCCGAGTTTGCGTCCCGGCTTGGGCTGAATATTCCCAGCGCTCAAGAACCTGAACCGGACCCGTGGCTGGGAATCCGTGTCGAAGAACTGACGCCGGCGAAAGCGCAAGCGATGAATTTGGAAGACGCGACGGGTGTTCTTATCAGCACTGTGGATCCCGACGGCCCCACGCGCAACAAACTGCGCGAAGGCGACGTGATTATCAAAATCGACAAGATGGATGTCACGGATATGGATGATTACATGAAAGCCATTGGCAAACTTGAAGGACGCAAGCAGGCGATTCTGTTCCGCCTCATTCGCAACGGCGTCAAAACGTTCGAAGCCGTCGAACCGGAATAATTCTATAAGACAATCGAATTCAAAACAAAAAGCCCCGGTGAAAAAATCACCGGGGCTTTTTGTATGCACGGTGTTGGCTGTTTGCCGCCGACATAAGTTCACGCTGTGAAGTTGGAAAATCAATGAGGGGTGTCCACCCAAAGAACAAGGATTGTTGCGCCATTTCGAGATGAAAAAGGACCATGGGAGGTTTCCTTTGGGATAATTCGAAATGTGCCCGCATTAAAAGTTTTGCCTTGACTCTCGTAGTCTCCTTCAAGAACATAGTGGATTTCAGTGAGCACATGACCATGCTCACTCATTTTCCAGCCGGGTTCGAGTTTCAGCAAGATTGCAGTAATACCTTGCTCTTTGTCAGAAAGAAATTCTTTTGCCATTGCACCTGTGGCGTGACGATGGCTCTCTTTCCATTCAAGGTCACGAACATTAAGACTGAGTTCTTTCATGGGAAGCTCCTTTCAACGTTGTCGAAGTGAATCGTCCCTTTTCCGGGCGAGAGTTTCTTGGCGTTGATTACTTGCCCGCACTGATTTGAAGATACAGAATTAAAACATAATCTCCAACGTCAGCTCTTCCGAACAAAATGAGCCGGGAGAAGATACTCCATTCCGCGATAGTTGATTTTTCGCAACTGTTTTTCTCGGAGCAATTCATTCACGGTTCCCGCCTCAGAAAAGCTGTTCTCAATTTCAATACCTTGTTCAAAACGAAGAGGATGACGCGAACCGATTTCCATTAGGGCCTCACGTGCGTTGGTGAAATTATCAAGGCCAAAGTTCCCGGACTCCAGAAATGCGATAGTTTCAGCCTGATTAAGAATTTCTTGCGCATGAATAATACGTTCGGGCGAGGGTGGGTGAACCCAAGATTCTGCTGGCGGTCTGATGGGAGTGACGATATAGAGTCGGTTCGGTGAAATTTTCTCTACCGCCTTCCTGATGTCTTGCAGGGCTTCTTCGGTATCGTTAATTCCCGCTATTAGCATGACCTCCAACCAAATCTCTCCGGAGTACTCTTTACGGAAATGAACTAATCCATCTAACATAGTCTGGAAATCAATTTGACCATGAGGCCTGTCAATTTTTCGAAAGAGAGATTCAGTTCCGGCATCGATACTAGGTAGGACAACATCAGACGGCAACAGATCCTGTCTCACATCTGGTTGATACAAGAAGGAGCCATTGGTGATAACGGCGATAGGCTTATGGTATCTCTCTTTGCACTGCCGAATAAGCCAGCCAATGTCCGAACATAATGTCGGCTCACCGTCACCGACAAATGTGATAAAGTCAACTTCCGAGTTTCTTAACTGCTCACCGATTTCTGCAAGGATTTCCTCTTTAGGGAAAAAGCTTTCTCTCGTTACGCTCAGATGATTTGTCCTTCCTAATTGACAATATACGCAAGAGTAGGTGCATGTTTTCGGTGGGATAGGACTAACTCCAAGGGAGCGCCCTAACCTTCGAGATGGGACTGGACCATAGGTGTACATTACTTAACCAACCGCTTTCTATCACGGGTACAGATCACTATTTGAAGTAAGTTTCCATTCTATCAAACGCTTTGTTTATCTGCTCGTCGGAAACACAGAAGGACAATCTCAGATGGCTCTGTCCTGTCGGGCCGAACGCGATGCCGGGCGTTGTTGACACTTTGCCTTCTTGTAAAAGCTTCTTGCAGAACGTCGTTGAATCCTGACCTTCCTTCAGCAGGATTCTGGGAAACATCAGATAGGAGCCGTTTGGTTTTTGATAGTCGAAAACTTGCTTGAGACCGTCAAGGCGCTCGCACATAAGATTACGTGCAGACAGGTAGTGATCCCGAAATTCGGTCACACAATCTTGCGGCCCTTTTAAAGCCGCAAGCGCTGCGTACTGCGAAACGACCGGCGCGCAAATCGCAAAGGGAATGTGCGCTTTCGTAATCTGCGGAATCAGATCTTCGTTTGCGTGCAGATAACCGATTCGCCAGCCGGTCATAGCGTAGGTTTTCGTAAAGGTATAGCAACTCACGACATGCTTTTGCATTTCAGGAATGGACGCGATGCTGAAATGTTTGTGACCATCAAAAACAAAGTATTCATAAGCTTCATC
>CAZADO010000153.1:0-2552 GCA_964483885.1 uncultured Alphaproteobacteria bacterium
CCGGGTTCCTAATATTTATTGAGCTGTTTTCGATTAGATTAATGTTCGACGGTTTCCAGAGGCAGCACTTGATCGATGGCTTGGCGCAGGTCTGAAATGGTGAAGGGTTTTTCCAGATAAGCGTCGGGTAAATGAGTTTCCAAAATCCCCCGATATTGAAAATATCCGGTAATGAGAATGACCGGAATTTTCGAATTATGCTGCCGGATATCGCTCATCAGAAGCAAACCATTGCGATTGGGCATGTGAATATCTGAAATCACAATATTTGGAAGCTCACGCTTATAGAGTTCCCAAGCTTCGTCTCCATCGCGGGCGGTGATGACTTGAAAACCGAGCACTTGCACCAGGCCTGAAAGAACTTGCAACATATCGGTGTCGTCATCGACAACAAGACACTTTGTCATTGCGCTTTTTTCCTTGTTTACTATCATTCGTGAAGGCGGGAATAATTCGATAGTCAAGGTGAGCAAATTTTATGCCGTGCTCAACCTTTGATTCCTCCCAAAGGTCGGAATTTCGCAACCTTGCGAGATAGCCCGGCCTGATGGGCGATTTCGACAACGTCGTCCACATTCTTGTACGCTTCCGGGTATTCTTCCGCCAGGGTCCGTCGTCCTCGCGCATAAACAATGATGCCTTTTTCCGACCTCAGCTCTTCGGCAATCTGCCTTCCTTTGGTTGCGCGAATGGCTGCATGCCGACTTTGCAGGCGTCCCGCACCATGACAGGTTGAAGCGAATGTTTCCTGTGCGGCTTTTTCGGTTCCCACAAGCAGATAGGATGCGCGTCCCATGTCGCCGGGAATCAACACCGGAGCTCCGATATGGCGATAAACTTCCGGCACTTTAGGATGGCCGGGTGGCAGAGAACGGGTCGCTCCTTTCCGGTGGACACACAATTTCCGGGGGTGTCCGTCCACATTGTGAGTTTCAAATCGGGCGATATTGTGAGTAATGTCGTAAATCAGGCGCAATCCGAGCTGCATTGGTTCTTTGTCAAAGACCTGCCGGAATGCTTCGCGCACCCAATGTACCAGAACGAGGCGATTCGTCCAGCCGTAGTTCGCGGCAGCGGACATCGCTCCGATATACGCTTTACCTTGTTTCGATTGGATAGGTGCACAGGCGAGTTGCCGGTCGGGAAGTTCGAATCCATATTCGCGAGCGGCTCTCTGCATGACTCCCAGAAAATCATCGCAGACCTGATAGCCGAATCCGCGCGAGCCGGAATGCACCATGACACAAATCTGGTTTCGCTCAAGACCGAAAATCCCGGCGAGCTTTTCATCATAGATCTCTTCAACCACCTGCACTTCGGCAAAATGATTGCCGGAGCCCAGTGTACCGAGTTGGTCTTTGCCTCGCAATCGCGCTTTGTCCGATACTTGATTTGGATCCGCTTCTTTCAAACATCCGTTTTCTTCGATGTGATTCAGGTCGATATCCCAACCGTAGCCGTGTTCCACCGCCCAACGTGCTCCTCGTGTCATGACGTTGTCGATGTCTTTGGATTTGAGTTGAATCGGGCCGCCGGTACCGACTCCTGCGGGAATTTTGGTGAACAGAGTGCTGATGAGTTTTTCGAGGACGGGCTTTACATCTGAATGTGTCAAATCCGTTCGGAGAAGGCTGACGCCGCAGTTGATATCATAACCGACTCCTCCCGGCGAAATAATCCCTTCATCCATATCAAAAGCCGCCACGCCTCCAATCGGGAAACCATAACCCCAATGGATGTCGGGCATCGCCATTGATGAGCCAACGATTCCCGGAAGAGTAGCGACGTTTGCGACCTGCTGCGGCGTGTTGTCGGCGCGCAGGTGGGGAAGGAACTCGGGACTTGTGTAGATGATTCCATCGGTGCGCATGCCAGCGACCGCTCCTTTCGGGATGCGCACTCGCCAGCGGTCGATGGATTCGAGAGGAATATTTGATGTTGTTGTCATGATGATTTCCTGTTATGGTAGATTAAACAGGTTTCTAACGGACAAGGCAGGCCTTGTCCCTACAACTCATACCGGATTTCACGGTATCATAAATCACAGAGGATGTCGATGGTGACGGAGTCTTGTGAGCGCTCGATGGAAAGATTATGATAGGTCACGGCTTTAATTTCCCGTTCGATGTGGTGCTTTTGAGCATTTAGAGGTTCGCCGATGAACTCTGCATTCAATGTCTCTCCCCAGATTAACGACTGAACTTTTCGCGGAAGCCAGCGATGTCCGAAAACGAGAAAAAGCACCTCATTTAGGAAATTTATGATTTTCTCTTCATCATCTGCACCTGTGACTTCAAAGCGTCGGATTTCACTCTCCTCGATGGTTTCAAGTGGAAGAAGGGCCGAAACGAGACTTTGGGTGATTGCTGCTGTAACGGTGGGCAAGTCACGTCCCTTCGCCCGGAATCCCAAATCACCGGAGGCTTCGTATTCTTCTACAGTGACTATTGATTTAGGGGAGGAGGAGTGGTAAATTTTCATAAGGTATAGAGTTTGCTGTAATCGTGGGGGCGGTTACTTCTCTAAGCACGCCAAGATACAACGCCAACAGT
>CAZADO010000154.1:0-2656 GCA_964483885.1 uncultured Alphaproteobacteria bacterium
GCACAGGAGTTTCTTAAGACGCTCCAGATCGTGAAACAGTAACGTTGCCCGCTTGTAGGTTGCGAAACGTCTTGCAAAACCTATCGTCAGTGCATCCGGATCCAGCACTTCGCGCGCGGCTTCAAGGGCTGACTGACGCGCCCCTCGTTCCATTAAATGTTTGTGCAGACGGCGGCGGGCATAAGCGACAAGTCGTTCCCGGCGTCTTTCGTGAGTTCGCCAGAGTTCCTCGTCTGGAATTTCTTCGACGCGTTTCCATATAGTTTGATCATCCGGCTTCTTGTGCCAATCGGGTCCGAGATAACGATCGAAGAGTGTCGACATTTCGTAGGAAATCCACGAACGAATATGGATGCCGTTCGTGACCGACTCGATTGGAATCTCTTCTTCTGCGAGCCCCGGCCACGCATCTTTCCACATCCGCCGCGACACCGCGCCGTGCAGCTTGCTGACGCCATTGGAATATTCTGACATGCGCAACGCTAAAAGCGCCATGTTGAACGGGTCAGAGGGTTTCCCACCGTCACGCCGTCCCAACGCAAGAAATTCGTCTTCGGTAAAACCGCTGTCCGGATAGCCCTGCGAGACGAAGTACTTCTTCATGAGCTCCGGCGAGAACTCATCAATTCCGGCCGGAACGGGCGTATGAGTCGTGAAAATCGTGCCGCTACTGAGCACCTGAAACGCCTCTTTAATCGACAAACCGAATTTTTCATGACGCTGGCGTACACGCCCCAAAGAAAGAAACGCGGCGTGCCCCTCGTTCATATGGCAAACGCTTGGAACAATTCCCAATGCATTCAGCATCAGAATTCCGCCGATTCCAAGAATGATTTCCTGCTTCAGCCGCATCTCCTTATCACCGCCGTAAAGTTGATTGGTGATACTGCAATCTTCGGGAGTATTCTCCGGTAGATTCGTATCCAATAAGAAAAGAGGAATACGCCCTACTTGCGCCCGCCAAGCTTGCACTTTGACATCACGACCCGGAAAACGAACATTCACCTTGATTCTATTTCCATCAGCGTCATGTTCCGGCAAAATCGGCAAATTATAAAAATCATTGTCAGGATAGTATTCCTGCTGCCAACCATCCTCATTCAAGTATTGCCGGAAATAGCCTTTTTGGTAAAGCAAACCAATACCCACCAGCGGCAATCCTAATTCGCTGGCGGATTTCAAATGATCTCCCGCAAGAATACCGAGTCCACCCGAATAGATATGCATGCATTCCGTCAGGCCGAACTCCATCGAGAAATAAGCAATATAAGATTTCTCGCTTTTTCCGGATTTCTTTTCAAACCATGTGGAAGCCTGCATATACTGATGCAGGTTCGTCGCCACGCGATTCAAATGAGCGAGGAATCCTTCATCACTCGCCGCTTCCTGCAGTAGCTCCTGTTTGATAGTTCCCAGCATCCGAGCCGGATTGTGACCACTCGTTTCCCAGAGTTCACTGTCTAAGCGGCGGAAAAGTTCGATGCTCTCGTGGTTCCATGTCCATAATAGGTTATAGGCAATATCACGAAGCTCTTTCAATTCTTGCGGTAATGTTGGCAATACTTGAAAAGAATGTGCGGCTTTAATCATTTTAAAAACCTCGGAAAAAGAGAATCTACTATGATATTATCGGTCGAAATGTGTGATATCTTTAGCTTTAGCTAAGGGAAATCTCGAATTTATGACAATCGGTCTGTTAATTCCAACTCAAAAGAATTCAATGGCTTGCGCTTTGAAACAACCTCATCAAAAGGAGTAAATACTACCTCCCCGCCAATTTCGCCGGCACTGAGCCCCGATTTGCCATCGCGCAGTGCCAAAACCGCCGCCGCTCCGAGCTTTGATGCCAAGACTCTATCCCGAGCTGACGGGGAGCCTCCTCGCTGGATATGACCGAGCACGGTTACGCGAGACTGAATGCCGTAGAGCTTCTCAAGACTCTCAGCAACTTTCCCAGCGCCACCCGTCTCATCGCCTTCCGCCACGACAACGATATTAGTGCGTTTACCTGCTCGAAATCCCTGCTCAAGGCGGTCGTAAAACGCTTCAATATCGCTGGCTGTTTCCGGCAAAAGTACCCATTCGGCTCCCCCTGCAATCGCGACTTGCAGCGCGATGAAGCCGACATGCCTGCCCATGACTTCAATGATAAACAACCGCTCCATTGCAGTCGCCGTATCGCGAATACGGTCAATCGCTTCCAGAGCTGTATTGACAGCAGTATCATAGCCAATCGTGGCATCCGTGCCAAATAAATCATTATCAATCGTCCCCGGACAACCGATGACAGGCACATCGCATTCTTTCATGAGCGCCTGCGCTCCGCGAAACGTTCCATCTCCTCCAATCGCGACCAGTCCTTCAATGCCATACTTTTTCATCACAGCAATCGCTCGCGCCCGACCTTCTTTAGTATGAAATTCAGCGCAACGGGAGGTCTCCAAAATTGTCCCCCCATGTTGTATCGTATTCGACACCGAACGACTGTTCATCGGAATGATATCGTCATTGCACAAGCCGGTATAGCCTTTACGCACACATAACACGGTCATATACAATTTTATCGCCGTGCGAACGACTGCGCGAATACACGCATTCATCCCGGGAGCGTCCCCTCCACTTGTAAAAACAGCAATTCGTTCCATAATACGGATGC
>CAZADO010000155.1:0-4217 GCA_964483885.1 uncultured Alphaproteobacteria bacterium
GATTTGGAAGAAACCGCCATCTACGCGGGAGCGCGCTTGGCAAGTTCGATGAGCGTGCGATTGAATTTCATGAACAAGAAGACACAGGATTATCAGCGGAACATATTCGGATTGTCTTCGACAATCGCACCGGCGCGGAATCTTCAGACGGAACTCGAGTATGCGATTGGGGAAGGTGCGGAATACGAAGAAAGAAAGGTGAGCGCGTTTCGCGGGTTGGCAAGCGGAAAAATCGGAGGGGCGCGGTTTACTTTAGAGAAAATATATGCCGATCCGGATTTTCCGGGATATTACCGGGACAGGGATCACAACATTGCATCCGCTTCAGTTCCGATATTAAGACAGCTTCGCGTGAACGCATCCTATCAATATCTGCTGCAGAATATCGAGTATGACACGACGGAGTCTTCGGCTACTCGAGAGCAATATCTTCAATCCGGATTCATCGCTCAATTGCCGTTCCGAACCACGGCGGAGGTGTATTTCGAGGACATCTTGAGACGAGATCAACTGTTTCCGATTGATTTCGATACTCGCGCCCGCTCGATGAACCTGCGCATGAGTTACGCCTTGCGAATACTTTCATTTGATGTTTCGGCTAAGCGCGGCACATGGGACGATTTTCTGGTGGGAGAGAAAGAACATCTCGAACGCTATCGAATTGGCTTCAGTTTCTCTCCTGATTCGCGGCAGAGCTACACCGGTTCTTATCAGACAGGGCATTCGGGTTTTTCGATAGGGGCGAAGCAGAGTCGCACGGCCTCCTTCACGGCTCGATGCAATCTAATCCGACGGCTCTCGCTTTTAGCGACGGTACAGAAGAGTAACTGGGGAAATCAATCGAATTTCGAAAACGATCAGGTGCGACTCGATGTGAGGTATCTGCTGCCCAATGACCATGGTCTGTCCTTTCGCTTCCGTAATTTGAATTATCGACGGGAAGGACTCGCGGACGGTCTATCCTACATTCTCAGCTATGATATTCCGCTGGGAGTGCCGGTCGGAAAACAGAGACGTTTGGGCAGCGTGAGAGGAAAAATTTGCGATGCGGAAGATCCCGAACGGAAAGGAGTTTCGGGAGTATTGCTTACGCTCGGTGATATGACCACTGTGACAGATAACAAAGGAAATTATACCTTTTCGTCCGTTAAGCGCGGCGCGCATTACCTGCAATTAGACAATGCCAGCATCGGACTGGATCGAACGACCGTGCAAAAGCTCCCTATGCAGGTCTATGTTCGCGGCGGTCGAAGTGAGAAGCTCGATCTGAATGTGATTCGCAGCGCATCTATTCGCGGTGAAGTAGCGCTGTTCGGCTTGGGCGAAGAGGAAAGCCGTCACGGAATCTTTGTCGAACAGAGAGCTGACAGCGCAAGCGAAACGAAAGAAGACAGCTCTCTTCATCGCCTGCAAGGAGTCTCGGATCTTCATCTGGAGCTTCGCAGCGAACAGGAAACCTTGGTGGAGATAACCGATCGATTAGGGCGATTTTCATTCCACAATCTGAGACCGGGCAAATGGGTGCTTCATGTTTCATCGCAGGGTTTGCCCGCATACCATGATCTGGAGCAGAACTCTTATGAACTCGACGTCAAGCCCGGCGGCACAGAAGAAATCGCCATCCGAGTTATTCCTCGCATCCGACACATTATCATTCAAGAGGAAGGCAAAATCCCGGTAATCTCTGGACGCTCCAAATGACAACCGTCAGAGTTCGGCGTTTGCACCTAATTTGGAGAGAATCCAGAGCAAAAACATAAGCTTACATCGTACCAAAAAACATCTGCAAGAGTGCGCGAAGTTTTTTAACTGTTGATATAATGGGACTTAACTTGCCTGAATCCAAAGAATCCGAGCGCCGCCAGCCGCTCAGCTTCTTCCTCGTTCTTCCACCTTCCGCTCCATTTTTTTATAACTGTATTGCCTTCTTCTCTCGCGACGCCAGCGTTTTCCAATATCATTTAAACATTTATTATATAAAATTTTAATGCAGTATTAGTCGGGGATGTTGCCTGAACCGGAGCGTCTATATATAGGTTGATATGTAATCAGCCAACTCTTTTTCTATTGCTTCTTGAGTGTGCTTGTTGTAGATTATACCTATTGCCCATTCCGAATGTCTTTCCTGCAGATAAAAGCTTCTATACGAATACGAATCAGCTTCCCAACTAATACAATTCTAATAGCAGTCTATTAAATTCGGATTATGGAAACTATTCAAGAATATCCTCCAAGATACCGTACCCTTGTCGTGGATGATCTACTGAATATTTTTCGAATAGAACAGAATCGATGACAATGAGAAACTATTTAGTTCGGAATACTCTCAAACATTAAAAGATATGCAGACGATCAAATGAAAGCATTATTAAAAACAATCGTTTTAGCCGCCGTGCTATTAATTGTCCTTGCCGGATGTTCACGGGAATCGAAGCAGAAATCGGCCGATGTCAGCCATATCACGTTGAAAGGCTCCGATACGATGGTTCACTTGGCCAGCAGTTGGGCGGAAGCCTACGGGGACACTCATCCGGGAAAAGATATTTCCGTAACCGGCGGAGGTTCGGGCACCGGCATTGCCGCTCTTCTGAATGGAACAACCGATATCTGTATCGCGTCACGCCGCATCAAAGATGAGGAAAGAAAACTGGCGGAATCGCGACAGATTGTCCCCAACGAAATTACGGTGGCTCGAGACGGCATCGCCGTTGTGGTTAATCCGGGCAATCCTATAGACGAACTGACAACAGAGCAAATCGGAAACATCTATACTGGCGTTTACGACAACTGGAAACAGGTTGGAGGGCCTGACCAGCGTATTGTTGTACTGTCTCGCGAATCCAGTTCCGGGACGTATGTCTTTTTTCAGGAACATGTCATGAACAAAAAAGACTATACGGAATCGGCCATGCTGATGCCGTCCACATCGGCAATCGTGCAATCTGTGTCTCAAGACAAATGGTCTATCGGCTACGTCGGATTGGGATACGCAGAGGACGCCCGGCAAAAAGTGAAAATCTTGAAAGTTAAAGAGAACAAAGATGCGCTTGCGGTAGAACCCTCGGAACAGACCGTTGCATCCGGCGCTTATCCGATTGCTCGCGCGCTCTATTTCTATACGAATGGTGAACCGAAAGAGCTCGTTAAAGCTGTTGTCGATTTCGTGCTGAGCCCTGCCGGACAGAAAATCGTGCGTGAAACGGGTTATGTGCCCGTAAAATGAGCGCCTAACGCCTTCAAGCTAACCCATGCGCTCCTTACGCCCTCGCCGAGTCGGGTTCAGCGCTCTCTGTTTTATTCACGCGTTAGAACGCTATCGCGCGTAACCCGACCGGAATGGTGAATATGAAATCGTCACACTCCCTCGCCGAGCCGAATTCAGCGCTCTCTGTCTTACTCACACATTAGAACGTTATCGCGCGTAACCCGGCCGGAATTTTGAATTATTAAATAACTATCGCCCCATGAAAACGTGGAAAGAAAAAATAATTAAATTAATGCTGGTTGGAGGAGCTTCGACCAGCATTTTGATTATCATCTTAATCTTCGTCTTCTTAGGCAAAGAAGCGTTTCCGTTCATCTTCGATCCCGGACTCGGAAAACTCTTCGGAACGCACTGGATTCCGGTCTCTTTTCAGCAGGAACAGTTTGGGATTATCCCTCTCGTTTCCGGTTCTATTCTAGTCACACTCATCGCGATGGTTTTCACGATTCCCTTTGGAGTGCTGAGTGCGATTTATATCTCCGAGATGGCTTCCGCATTCGAACGGGAATTTTTAAAACCCTTCGTCGAGATTTTAGCAGGTATTCCATCCGTCGTTATCGGATTCTTTGGTCTGGTCGTTCTGGGGCCGATAATTAAAGACGTCTTGGGCTTACAGACTGGCCTGACAGCGCTGACAGGAGCGCTGCTGTTGGCGCTTATGGCGATTCCTACGGTTATCACCGTTTCGGAAGATGCGATTCGCGGCGTTCCTCAAGCCTACAAAGAAGCTTCGTTGGCGCTTGGTGCCAGCCGTTTGAAAACGATTATGAAAGTAACCGTCCCCGCTGCTCTGCCGGGAATTGTCGCCGCAATTATGCTGGGGATGGGGCGTGTTATCGGCGAAACGATGGTCGTGTT
The DNA here is from genome assembly GCA_964483885.1 of uncultured Alphaproteobacteria bacterium. Classification (GTDB taxonomy): domain Bacteria; phylum Electryoneota; class RPQS01; order RPQS01; family DYHQ01; genus JAUXGA01. The sequence goes on from CAZADO010000155.1 coordinate 4,124, forward strand.
GATGGTTACGGGAAACGCCGCGAAAATATCGTGGAATCCTTTCGATTCTGTCCGAACAATGACCGCGACCATTGCCGCGGAAATGGGAGAAGTA
>CAZADO010000156.1:0-11762 GCA_964483885.1 uncultured Alphaproteobacteria bacterium
CGTCCTCCACATGATGGACGCCACGCTGAATTACTTGAACGAAGTCGTCATGCTCGGTGCGCGCGCAGCAGGCGTGATGTAATCATTCGTCGTTGTGCGTCTCTTGGGCGCGCAATGGCAAGATTCCGACCGACAATTATACCATGACCGACCGTATTTCCTGGGACGAATACTTTTACGGCATCGCGCAGCTTATCAAAGAGCGGTCGGTTTGCCTGCGCCGCAAAGTCGGCGCGCTCATTGTCAAGAACAATCAAATCCTTTGCACAGGCTACAACGGGCCGCCGGCAGGTCATCCGCATCCGGAAGATTTAGGCGGCTGTGAACGCGATAAATTGAACATTCCGTCGGGACAGCGCCTCGAACTTTGCTATTGTCTCCATGCTGAACAAAACGCGCTTCTGCAAGCCGCTCGCCACGGCATTTCGGTTGATGGCGCTGATATTTACGTCACAGTCTTTCCCTGTCCGATTTGCGCGCGGATGATTGCGAATTCCGGAATCCAGCGCGTGAAAGTCTTCGGCAACTATCCGGGCGACGAAGCCTCGCAATTGGTTTTCGAACGGACAAACGTCGAAGTCACCTATCCGGATATATCACAATTTCATTTCCAAAAAGAATAATTCTTAATGTCCATATTTGTATTCCAACCTGTTAAGGATGAAGTCTCTCTCATTAACTTCGCACAGGTAACGAATAGGTTGATTGAGGCGGCACAGCAGCCAGAGGAAAAGATTGTTATTGACATATCAAATGTTGATTTTGTTGAGCCAGCATTTTTAGTGTCACTAGCAGCTTTGATGGAGTTCGCGAGGCAGACTTTCCGTGGAGAAAGGTGGTTTGTGGATCCCAGAAGCAGAAAAGTAAAGAATTACTTAGCGAATATGGGATTTGATAAAATATTCTTTAAGGATGAATATAATCAAGAAAAACCTATTTGGGCAGCCCATAACAAGTTAAGGCAATTTGAATCTGCAGATGCCAATACAATTGCAGAATGTGCTGAAGCGCTGACCAGAAGCAGTGGGTATATTTTCACGAATCTGTATCACAATGTCGAGGGAACTTTTGATGAGCTAATGGCCAATGTATCGTCTCACAGTAATTCTCCAGTTGGCGGCTTCATTCATTTGCAGCATTATCCCAATAAGAATCGTGTTCGTATTTCGGTCGCAGATTTAGGAATGACGATACCAAAACATGTAAGACAGAATCCTCGAATTAAAGAGGAAGTCCAAACAGATGTTGAGGCATTGCAGAAAGCTGTTGAAATAGGCATTTCAGGAAATCCTTCCAAACACTCCGGCCAAGGACTCCCTTGGATTATGGAATTAACTCAACATTTGGGTGGAGTTGTGAGAATTTATTCGGGTTCGGCTATGTTGATTCAAACAGTAGCAAGTCTTCGAGTTATTTCTACGGCTGTTCCATATCCCGGGACTATTCTAACTATTGATTGGCTTGTTTCTTAGGAGTCGATTATGATATTCCGTATTCATGAAATTATAGGGCCGAAGGGATTAACGAGAGAATTGGGGGGCAAAATCAAATCTCAAATAGGCGAACACTGGAAAACAGAAATTATTACCCTGGATTTTGAAGGTATATCGGTAGCTTCGCCGTCTTTTCTCGATGAAGCTGTCGGCCATATTGTTCAACAACTCAGCGAAACTGAGCTGGGATTAAAATTGAAAACCCAGAATGAACCCAACGACTTCGAGCTTGCATGGAATAGTATGGTTAAAGCAAGAAGAATAAGAGCATCGCAAAGTGAGGGTTCTTCCATATAATCTCTGATTGTCAACTATGCCATTTCCACTTTTGCATCTTGCCTACTTTTCACCTGAGTTGATTTTGATTATCGGCTTTGTGGTGATGATGATTATGGACGTCATCCGGCCTTTGCGCCGCGGCGCGGGAATTGTTGCACTCGTGATTTTAGCCGCCGCAGCCCTTGAAACGATATCCGGCTGGCCGGGGACATCACATACTATCTTCTCCACCTACGCGCATGATCCATTCGCGCTGTTCTTCAAGGTTTTCTTCTGCTTGGCGACGATGGTGGCGGTGCTCTTCAGCCTCTTCACTTTCAAAACCGACGCGGAATACTACCTGCTTTTAGTCGGTTCCGCTTTGGGGATGACGCTACTCTCGGGTGCTCATGATTTGATCCTCCTGTTTTTAGCGATTGAGATGGTTTCGATTCCCAGCTATATTCTGGCGGGAGCGTATCGAAACAAACAATCTTCCGGAGAAGCCGCGCTGAAGTATGTCCTGTATGGAGCGGTTTCCACGGGCGTCATGCTTTTTGGAATGTCTCTGCTCTACGGACTGACCGGCACGACGGACTTCGGTCTCATTCGAGAGTTTTTCCTGATGGAAAGTCCATCGCCGGTGACGCTTTTTCTCGCGATGCTCTTTATCATGGCCGGGCTGGGCTACAAAATAGCGATGGTGCCGTTTCATTTCTGGTGCCCGGATGTTTACGAAGGCGCGCCGACGCCGATTACCGCTTTCTTTTCCGTCGCGCCGAAAGCGGCCGGTTTGGCGGCGTTGCTTCGGTTGACGGTGACACTGCTTCCCGAAGGCTGGGCGGCAGGTTGGGATTGGCCGGTGATGCTCACGCTCGCCAGCGCCGCGACGATGACTTTAGGAAATTTAGCGGCGATTCGGCAGCAGAATTTGAAACGCCTGCTTGCGTATTCATCGATTGCGCACGCCGGATATATTCTGATGGGTTTCGCGTCAGCGTGTTTCTTAGGATTTCAGGCGGTTCTTTTCTACCTTGTCGTCTATCTCTTCATGAATTTCGGCGCCTTTTTCGCGGTGGATATTGTCGCGCGCAAAGAAGGCGGCGAAATGCTGCGTGATTTTCGAGGGTTGGGATACCGCGCGCCATTTACCGCCGTCATCTTTGCGATTTTTCTTTTCTCGCTGGTGGGTTTGCCGCCGCTTGCGGGATTCATCGGTAAGTTTTATTTATTTGCCGCGCTGATTCAGCAGAAAATGATTCCACTGGCTATCATCGGTGTATTGAACAGCGTCGTGTCGCTTTGGTATTATGTCAAGGTTGTCCGCGAGATGTTCTTGCGCGACCCGTTGAAATCCGAACCTATCCCGGAAGGAGTCGGAACGAAACTTCTCCTGTTGTTTCTGGTTATTCCCATTTTGGTCATGGGCGTTTACTGGTCGCCGATTATCGCCATCGCCGGCGAAGCGTTTAAATTAGTCGCGCCGTAACAACAAGAGGACTATTTAAAGCTGCGGAAAATATAAGAGCCGAGGGATTAAAAAAGCCTCGGCTCTTATTGATACGAACAGTACACGTCATTTTTTTACACTCGCCGTTGTGGGTCTCCAGACCCACAATGGTTTAACCTCGGCGATTAATAAGCGATTACCTTATGGCTCTGCGAGAAGAATTCGAAAAATCGGGGAACTGGCTTTTCAGATGGAGAAGTTATCTGCCGCTGCTCATGCTCGGCATTATTCTCATCGGTTTGAAAAGCTCCAAGTTCCTCCAAGCGGACAGTCACTATGAAGTCGTATGGGAATTGATTTGCCTTGCGGTGTCGTTTATCGGATTGGGGATTCGCATTTTTACCATTGGGCAAGTCCCCAAAGGAACATCAGGACGAAACGTCGCTGAGCAGAAAGCGGATGTTTTAAATACAGGAGGAATCTATTCGATTGTCAGGCATCCGCTCTATGTGGGCAATTCTTTTATTTGGCTGGGACTTTCCTTGTTCGTGCAAGTTTGGTGGGTCAGCCTTTTATGTGTCCTCGTGTTCTGGCTGTATTACGAACGGATCATGTTTGCCGAAGAGGAATTCCTGCGTAAGAAATTCGGCGACGACTATTTGACATGGGCTGAAAAAACACCGGCGTTTATACCGGATTTCAGGCGATGGCAATCCGCGGAGTTAGCATTTTCTTTCCGGACAGTCTTAAAGCGTGAATATTCCGGATTGCTTGCGATTGTGGCGTCATTCGCATTTCTGGATGTTGTGAGCAATTTACTTCATGAGCGCAGGTTTGATTTGGATTTGCATTGGCGGATTCTGCTTGGGTTTGCTATCGTGCTATACCTGATTTTAAGAACGCTGAACCGAAAGACGAAGATTCTGCATGTGGAAGGAAGGTAAAAATAGAACCATATGCGAGTCGTGTGATCAAGCGAGGAATAGATAAAACAAAGCCGAAGGAAACATCCTTCGGCTTTTTGTTTGTAGAGTATATTGTTCGATTATAATCCGGCGGCAACGGCCAGTATGAGGACGTTGTGCTTAAAGGTTACATTATACTCATCTTCATTGCCGAAACCATAAACCCAAAACTGACCGACTTCTATGGCATCCTCGAGCACATCCAGACCGCCGTCGTCTAAAATATCTGCCATATCGGCACAGGTGATACGGCGTTCTTCATTCGGACCCAGCGCGATACCGTGAAAGATGCGTTGCCCTCCGCCTGCTATCAGCGCGCTCTTGCTGTCGAACTCATCATAAGAAATCCAGACTTCCCCGGAAACATTCTGGTTCAGATTGTTCTTCACGGTTGTGCTCAAGCAAGCGCTTTCGATGCCTTTGAGTTTGTCCTTGTGATCCTTATACGTCGAATTATCATTCAAATCGACAAAGACCTTGTCCCAGATATCGAGATGGACTCCATCCGAACTGCTTTGGATTTCGTCGAATTCGTGATCGATGGTGAACACCCCTGAAATCAGGCCGCAACCAAGAAAAGTCAAGGCGACAGCCGGAATGACAAGTATCAGCCATTTTTTCATGATTGAAACCTCCTACTTCATGGGAATTTGAAACATGTACATCAGACCAACGGTTGTCTGCCAATTCTTGCGCGTCGCTTCATTACCCTCAATCGGCATGATGAGCAGACTGGTGGCGATGTCCGCATAGATGAGATTGCGATACAGGCTAATCGCCAGTCCCCCTCCCCACGCGTGCCCGAAGAGGTTTTCGCTGTCGCGATTACCGGGTTTGAAATTGTTCGAATGAATCCCGACGAACGCGTACGGCCAAATCGGAGCGGGGTCGCGGCCAGCCAAAATAAGATTTGCACCGAAGCCGGTCAAGGTGCCGCCTTCGAGTGTCTCGGTAACCGAAGCCGTACCTATTGGATTTACTCCGACATCCTTATCACCCTGTGATGTTGAACGGAAGACAAGCTGCCCATGCAAAAAGGCGATGATGTGGCCGCGCACGGATAGACCAAACATCGCGCCCCCCGCAACATCGTCTTGGATAAGCGGTTCGTCCCACCCTCCGAAAGCCTCCACGCCCAACGGATACGACTTTGCTTGTGCGCAGGGAATCGATAAGGCAAACAAGCTTAGAAGGCAAATAATGAGTAATGTCCTCACGGGTCCCTCCTATATTTTAGTGATAGCATTTGTGTCGAAGAACGTAATATATTACGGATTATTTCCTGAGAAGTCAAGAAAAAAAATCAGCCTTCGAATGACTATCGAAGGCTGACGGCAGGTGCTTTTTTATTAAGAGGTTATTCAATCGTCCAGCGGCAAGGATAATCCGCCTGCGCAGTCAGATTAATCCCGTCTTCTAAGGTTATATGCGTGAGTTGCCCGACGATATGGCATGTTTCGCCGAGAAGCTGACCTGTCAATACGTCATAAGGTTTCAGCGAATTGCTCGACAGCACCAGAGCAATGGTGTTATCCGGAGAAAGCCAGAAACCCTGTACATTTCGCAGTTGAAGCAGCACATTCCCAGGCGGAACACTTGCCCCCGGAAGAGCGATATTCACGAGGCTGTAGTCTCCGCTTGGGGACGCCACCAAAGCGACACGGCAGGTTCGCCCGAAGCCGTATCCCTCGTCTCCAATGGGATAGGGGCGGCCATTGATGCGCTGACTCATAGGAAGGGATTTTTTATCTCCGCATTCCTGCCCCAAGTCAGGATACAGGTTATAGAAATTAACGACAGGTTGATTCCCTGATGTCGTAAGCTGTGCGCAATATAAACGGCATTGCTGAGTCACAGGCGCTAAAAGGACTTTGGCGAAGGGTCCTGATTGGCGAGTGACATCGACTGTGAATCGAAACTCGCGTGGACGCTTCATCCCGTACGAGCTGGCCTGAAGCAGGATTTCCGTCGGCCCTAACTTCGCTTCGCCTATCACCGGAGATATGGACAGTTTCCCGATTTGATCCGGCTCAAGAATCGCTGGTTGAGGCGTGACGGTCAGCCAAGAGGGACAATCCGCCACGGAAATTCGTACCGGATAGCTTTGCTTCGTTTCCCAGCTAATGTAGGTTTCGATAGTCACCGTTTCGTTCCAGCCGACTGTCGCAGAAGCTGGCGTAAGTTCCAGAGCGAAATCTCTTGCCTGTACAGGCCCGGAACGCTTAACGGAAGGCTCTTTTTTCTGCAGGAATTTGGGTGTCGTGCAGGAACCGAGGAAGCAGATAAAACCCATCAGACATAAAAAAAGGCACGCATAGAACAGGTGCCGTCTGTGGAAGAAAAATTGCATGAAATTAGCTCTCTTTTTGGAAGATTGCAGTTATCTAATTCGATTCAAAAAGGAGAAACCAAAGGACAGGATAGAGGACGTCGCAGTGACGCGTTTCGCCCGACAAGCGTATCTTATCCTTCAGAAGGAGGAGACGGAGCGGAAGGTTGAACCGACGGTTGTTTCAGCCAGCCCTGAACCTCTTTTAAAGACGGGACGCGTCCGGTACATTTCAAATCACCGTTGATACGGACAGCCGGAGTCCAATAGACACCACTGGCCGCGATTTCCGATGAATCCCGAATAAGATTCAAATGAATATCACGGTCGGGAATCAAGCCCAAATCGCGGATTGCGGCGTCCAGAACCTGCGCCGTCATTTGAGAAACGGCGTTGCCGGGTCCGAGGATTTCAATCAGAATCGGCTCTTTATGTTTACCTGCTTTTACCATGCTGTTAAAAAATGACGTACCCGGTTTGAAAAGTGAGGGAAAACTCCTTCAAGTTTCAGGAGATTCCTTTATTAAATCTGGTGAAACGTTCGTAAAATGTCAAGGGAAAAAGAAAGAACCAGAAATTTTTCTTTTAAAAATTCCTCTGAAGATTATATATTTAATGGGGTTTCTTCAAACTTGATGCAAGTTTGGCGATGTGATCAACACGCGTTCCACAGCAGCCGCCGATAATTTGAGCTCCATCGGAAACGATTTCTATGCCCCATTCGGCGAACTTAGTCGGTGACAGGAATTCCGCAAAGTTAGAATCTGTTTCATCTTCCGGCATCCCAAAATTCGGGTAAGCTCCCCACGGGCCATCCCATTCCTCTCCGAGAATCCGCACCGCTTCTCGTGCGATAGGAGGAGGACAACAATTGACTAAAATCGCTTCGGGTTTGAGCTGAGCGATGGTTCGAACGGCCTCTCGAAGGGATTCCCCCGAGAGAAGGGTTTGACCATCTTTTGGACAAAGCGATACCCAGATAGGTATCCGCTGAGCGAGCGCCGCTTCCGCGGCAATGCGCGCTTCGCGGATGTTATTCTGAGTTTCAACAAGCAATAAATCTACACCCGCATCCGCCAATAATCCCGCTTGTGCAAGGTGCTCGCGCCGTAGAACGTCATCCGAAGGAACCAAATCAGGCCGGTAACAATCTTCTAACGGTGCCATGGAGCCGGCTATCCGGATTTTTTGAGAACGGGGTGCAGAGGCGGCGGCTTCCCGCGCAAGCTGGACAGCGCGATACGTCAACGCTTCGGCCTGATATTCCATGTTGGTTTTAGCCAGAGTGTACCGGGACGTTCTGAATGAATTCGCGGTAAGGACTTCAGCGCCCGCAAGTACATATTCCGAATGGATTTGTCTTGTTAAATCAGGTGTGTTTATCAACGCATTGGCAGACCAGAGCGGTAGAAGCGTACGCTGTCCTCGTCGCTGAAGCTCCGTACCCATAGCTCCGTCGAGAATTGTAATGCTCATAGTAAAAACAATGAATTACAAAATGGGTCAGAATCCCTCAGTCTTTATACGGTTTCCCGAAGGAGGGTGTTCCGCAGGCATGTCTCAGGTTATAGTCTTATATAACAATAATATAATATCATTTTGACAAAACCAACCCCGAGGTTTCAGGATTAAATGTTCGCGGTCAACCTTTGCGAATTTCGAATCCATATTCTTTGCAGCAAGCCATAAAGCCTCCGCTCGCGAAGCGCCAACAGTTTCGACAGTCTTCTTATGATTCAAGCCATCTGACAAGCGCAATCGCAACGACAGCCATTCCAAGAGGTATTGTTCATCGGTGAGCACTTCGCTTTTTCGGAGATTCGCTTCCCAATCGACAAGGTCTGCGGGATTTTCGAATCGCGTTCGTTTTCCATCGTAAGAATGCGCGGATGGTCCCACTCCTAAGTAAGGATTTCCTGTCCAGTAGTGAAGGTTATGGTGTGAGCGAAACGCAGGGCGAGCGAAATTCGAAATTTCGTAGTGTTCGAAATCGGCATGGGAAAGTTTCTCGGATGCCGCAAGGTACAGCTCCAATTCCGTTTCATCATCCAGAGGAACCAGTTTGCCACTATCTCTCCAGCGAGAAAATGGAGTTCCCTCGTGATATTCAAGATTGTACAGAGAAACATGTTCGGGTGCGAGATCGAGAACTTCATCCAAATCACGTTGCCATTCGTCGATTGTCTCGCCGGGAAGTCCATAAATTAAATCCACGGAGATATTTTTAAAGCCTGCCCGTCTTGCGAGTTTGAAAGATGTCTGACTCTCGCGAGCATCGTGATCTCGATACAGAAGTTTCAGTTTGCGGTCCGACAACGATTGGACTCCGAGCGACAGTCGATTCACGCCGCCGGAGAGTAGCGTTTCCATTTCATTCGAACCGATCGTTCCGGGATTGGCTTCGAGAGTGATTTCTGCATGATTTTCCACAGGCCAAAGTCGGCGAATGGTTTTGAGAATGCGGGTGATATCTTGTGGTGGATGCACAGAGGGCGTACCGCCGCCGAAATAGATAGAGGTCACGTTAAAATTCGAGAAAGGACCTGCTGCCGCATGAATGGTTAATTCCTTTTCGAGCAAAGTCGTAAAGGTTTCTAATTCTCCTGCGTGTGGCACTTTACTATAGAAGGCACAATAAGGACAGCGCCGCCTGCAAAATGGCATGTGCAGATAAATTCCGAAACTCATCCTTGCATTCTTTTACATTTGAATGGCATATCTTTCATTCAGTATACGGCTAACGACGGACATTATCAAGCGCGCATAGAAAAACCCCGCGTTATAGAGCGGGGTTTGAATTTTTATGCCGTTGTGGGTCTCCTGACCCGCAATGGCACTACTTGAGAAGTACCATTTTGCGGGTCGCGTAGAAGTCATTGGCCTGAATCGTGTAGAGATAGACACCAGAAGCAAGCGTTGAACCATCGAAAGAAACGTGATAGCGTTGTGGCGATTGAACAGCATCGACAAGCGTTGCGATTTCCTGTCCGAGCAAATTGAAGACCTTCAATGTCACCTGCCCCGCTTCGCTAATATCATAGACAATTTCGGTGGTCGGATTAAACGGATTGGGATGGTTTTGATAGAGAGCATAATTCGTCGGTACGGCATTCCTGCCGGGTGTGGCGGAAATTGTTTGTTCGTAGAATGTCTCTCGACCAATAATATCAACGTCTGAAATTTGGTATTCATAGGTGACGTCATTCTGCACCCACGAATCCGCATAGTTATAATCATGAATTTCAGTGGTTGTTCCATGACCGGGAATCTCAGCCAATCTCTGGAACTCATTTTGACCGATTCTTCGCTTATAGAGAACAAAATGGTCATTGTCCTGTTCACTCGCCGTTTGCCAACGCAGTGTTACCTGCCCATCACCAGCGAAAGCTTGAAACGTCGTCATCTCCACAGGCAACGGCCCATCCACACTTCCCGAACTGTCGCCAACAGTCCAATCAACAACATCGCTGCACCATGGATGTGAGAGCGTGAAGGTTGCAATTGAACCCGATGTAAGGGGTGTCGTTGATAGAAAGACAATGGAGTTGGGATAGTTGATAACTATCCATCCCGTCGCTGCAGCACTCCCACTCACCGAGCCTATCGTACCAGAGCAGATGTTCGTGAACATAAATCGGTCAAGAGAACCACTGATCCAGTGCAAGCGATAAGTCCAATCCGGTGGTCCTGACTGAATTAAGTCAATGTAGCCTATCGATGGATTAGCGTAATGATAACCCATATCGACAACACCATCGTCCTGGATGTTATCTGACCGAGTTGCTCCGTTGATCATCGAGGAAGACGGGTTTCCGGCATCTACGCAGGGGCTTTGCACCGCCTGACCAGCCGCAATCTGTGACAGGTGGTAGTCCTCACCAGAAAAATCTACGAATTGTGGATCGAGGAAGATATTGAAGTACTGATCACAGGAATCCCCATTGGCATTAGTCGTAGTTAGTACTCCCAAACCCGGAGGATCCGGAGTACCCGGAATCATATCGACGAAGAAAGCGCAATACTCTATGAGCATCGGCATAGACTCGTCTTGAGATCCGATCCCAGGACCTGGGCACTCTGGACAATACCAAATGCAGTTATAAAGTTCCGCCCCATGCTCATGGCCGCTCATTGATCCAAGGAGGGTGCAGTTTACTAAGATTGGGAAGGATTGAGCGAACCAGAACGCATCTTCTGTGCTGCGCATGATACAATTGATAAAATATGATCCCCCTCCACCTACAAAGACACCTCCACCATTGTCAAGGATGCGACAGTTATTCGCTTCAATATCATGCATACCAGCCCATATTCCCCATTGCCCATTATTGCGAACATCACAGTCTGTCATTTCAGAATAACCTAAAAAAGACCCACCTCGAATACCGTAATTCGTATTCCCTTCAATCTTACAACCGCTTAATTCCGCACTAGCCCTGTCCAAGTTCACACCATCCCCAATATTGTCCGCAATGATACAATCGACAAAATTAGCAATTGAAGCAAATCCTCCAAATACACCGCCCCCTTCGTTGTACGCAATTGAACATCTTTCAAACAGTGGATCCGACCTGAAGGGAGGGGAATCAAGGTGGGACTGAAAACACACTCCTCCTGCGCCGATACCGCCATTCAGCCTATTCCACTGGATCGTACAGTCATAAAATTTTGGTGATGATTCCCTGCAAACGATACCGCCAGCTTCTCCCCAGCCTTCTCCCATCGGTGCAGACACTCCGTATTCTACTATACAATATGACATGACGCTAGCTGAACTGCTCGCATACCAGAATCGTATTCCGTGCCATCGTTCGGGATTGACAAGCGTGTCGCAAGTGAATTCAATAGAGTTACCCTGAGTTCCCTGTGCGTTTATGATCCCGTGGATGTCAAATGGATACGGTCCGTCGAATAAAAAGATTGTTCCAGGCAAGAGCGTGAGGTTATCACCAGCCTGTACGATGATATCATCTACAATGTGATATTCACCCGGACCTAATGTACCGCTCAGCGATCCTGAAAGATCTATCCCAAGACCTATTTGTGTGAGTGCAAGCACAAGCAAAATGACTAAAATGTTTCTCATGACATGGCCTCCGATAATTTTCATCGAGCAGATATCAAACGATTCATCTCGATTAGAAACTTCGTATCTGTAACTTCTTTGATTTCGTTGGGTTTGCCCCGGAGAGAGAAGAGTTTCAGGTTTTAAAGCGGTCGAGTTGAGAGTTAATAGATTTAATAGATTAATATGTCATATGTTTTAC
>CAZADO010000157.1:0-3643 GCA_964483885.1 uncultured Alphaproteobacteria bacterium
ACGATTTCTTCTTCTTGAATGACTACATTTCTCTCACCAATCAGGTTCAGTTGCGAGTAGTCGCATCCGATGAAGATCTCGGCTCTATTGTCGAAGCCGCTGTGGATGATGTCTGCCTCTATGGATCAAATCCACAGCCTCCCGAACCGATTACCGACGTTACAGCGATTGTGAATGGAACAGATATCGAACTTTATTGGACAGCTCCTGTGGGAGCAACGAGCTATAAAATCTATCGTGTCGCTGATCCCTTTGCGACTCCCACACCGGGCGATCTCATCGGCACTCCGGGAACGGCGAATTTTACGGACGAAGATGTTTTGTCTTCCGAAGTACATGGCTACTATATCGTCGTAGCTGTCAACTAAGCCACGACCGAACAGGATATCACTTTCGAAAGAAAACCGGGACAGGTGAAAACCTGTCCCGGTTTTTTTATTAGGTAAATCATTGATACAAGCTATTTCACCAGATTCAGCGTCGTCATCATTTGCCCGCCCGGCTGCTGAAGATAAGCGAAATAGACACCGGTGCCAAGCGACGAAGCGTCAAACGGAAAATAATGTATCCCTTGAGTTAAGCGTCCATCGTAAAGAGACGCGACTTGACGTCCCAGAACATCATAAATCACCAGATGAACCGGCCCTGATTGTTCCAGTGAAAACGTCAGAACCGTTCGCGGATTGAACGGATTCGGGTAGTTCGCAAAAATTTGATAGTCACCGGGATTGGATGCCGGTTCCGGGCATAGGCTGCTGCTTTCTTCAGCCAAGGCTAAAGCAACCGTATAGATAAAATCGCCGGAGGTAATCCCATTGCCATTTGCACCGTTTCCCGCGGCATAAAATGTTATGGTGCCGGAACCGCTCTCAGGAGCAATCCAATCGAACGTCCACTCGGCATTTTGAGTACCGGCATACGTGCCGCTACTCGTGTGCTTGAGGAAATCGGGATTCGTTGAAGGCTGGTCGGACAACTGTGTATGAATTGCGTCCGCCATAATCAAAGTACCGGCTTGCTGGTTAGAATTTGTCAGAACCGCCAATTCAAAACCCCAGCGACTCTGACCGGGATCCGATAAATTCACAGTACCGCTGTAGGTCTCTCCCGGAACATACTCTGTTAATCCCGCAAGCGTCACCGTGAAAGCGCCGTCTCCGCTATTGACCGGATTTCCCGAATGACATTGAGTACAGTTTGCAAAAGTCGGCGGTGCTCCGCAAACGTTGTTAGGAGGTCCACCTGAATAAGCCAACGCCATCGCTGCGGTCAAAAAGAGACTGAAGAGAACCCAATGATGACTTTTCATTTTATGCTCCATCTTTTGAGAAAATCCCTTTTCGTTTTATTTCTCAAATCGTCTTGTGCAGGCTGAAAAATCGTGGGCCTGCACGGCGACAATCATCGTCAACGTAATCTAATCATGCGTAATCTTACAGAACATTGCCGCCATGCAGAACCCTTTCATACGTGTCTTGCCATAAACATCGAACTCATTTGTAATCATCGTCTCATCTAATACCGCACGAGGCTTCGCCGCGCTTTTCCAGATACTGTTGGTGATAATCTTCCGCTAAGTAAAAAGCGGAAGCGGGCGCGATTTCCGTGGTAATCGGTCTTTTAAACTCGCCGGATTTCTGCAAGCTCTCTCGCGACATCTCCGACGCTTTTCTTTGGTCTTCGTTATAGTAAAAAATCGCCGAACGATATTGATCACCCATGTCCACGCCCTGACCGCCGACCTGCGTCGGATCATGATTCGTCCAGAATGTTTTTAATAGGTCATTATAGGAAACACGGGACGGATTATAGGTAACCTGCACTACTTCCGCGTGTCCGGTCTTTCCTGAGCACACATCCTTATAGGTCGGATTTTTCGTGACGCCACCTGAATAACCTACAGCGGTGGAAATCACTCCGTCCATTCGCCGGAATGCGGCTTCCACACCCCAGAAACAACCCGCGCCGAACAGAGCTTTTTCTTTGATAGCAGTATCGGCCATTTGTTTGTCTTCCATACCGGATGGATTCGTATCACTGGAGAACTGCAGCGAGACTGAATTGATGCAGTACCGTTGCCCCGTTGGCGCAGGACCGTCATCGAATACATGCCCAAGATGTGCGCCGCAATGACTGCAAATGACTTCCGTCCGCGTCATGCCGTGCGTGTTGTCAGAAATCTCAGTGACTTTTTCATCGGTATAAGGCGCATAGAAACTTGGCCATCCCGTACCCGAGTTGAATTTCGTTTCCGAGCGAAACAATTCGTTACCACAAGCTGAACAGCGATAGACGCCCGGTTCGTGATGATCCACATAACGACCCGTAAAGGCACGCTCGGTTCCTTTTTCCCGCATCACATGATACTGGTCGGATGTTAAAATGCACCGCCACTCAGCATCTGTTTTATCATTATTCTTCGACATGGTCGTGTCATCTCCCCGCGGTTTTTGAACGTTTGTATTCACAGCATCTCGCGCTTGAACTGTCACGAGGATACCCAGAAAGCTTGAAGCGAGAATGAAAAGCGCCATGAATCCAGCTTTTCGTGTAAGGAACATGATTCCCTTCTTTCATTTGCAGTAAGTCAGATGAAACGTGACATTAGATAAAGTCGATTTACTGCAATATACGGAATATCGGGTCTTTATTGTCCTATTATGCTTCAAAAGAGAAGGCTTCAACATCGATTATAAAGCCCAAATTCTTCGTAATCACAGCAATATCAATGAACTATTAAGGACTTAAGACACGTTTCAGAGTTAGCAGTGCCTAACTAAATATACGTTACAAAGTCCAATTTGTCAAGCGCGAGCACGAGCACTTGTATGCTCGGAAAATATCGAGCCCGAAGCGACGGTTCTATTGGACTACGGCACTTCCGCTCACCTGTGGAGTCTGAGCTGTCATGGAGTAATTCGTATGATCCATCGCACCCATAGGAATAGCACTGACCAAGGGCTTTAGAGCGAAGGGTGACGAACCATCATCGGGATTAGGTTCTATTGAAATAACGGCCGTACCACCTGCAATGTCCGTCGGAAACATCAATCCGGCTGGAGTGTTCTGTAGAAAGTCTTCACCTGGGAATGGTGGCCCCGGTTCGACGCTGCTATAGGGATCAGCACTATCCATTTCATCCACGGTTGAGAATTTGCCAGTCGTTACCGGCACGCCATTGATTACCACCCAACCTTCATAAAGCCAACCGCCCGGCAGCATGGGCAGCTCCAAACCGACCATGGGGCTTCCATCAATCTTGAGAAACCAGATACCGCTGTTTTCATCTGTGTCTGCTCCGTTCGTCGGCGTGGCAAGAATATAGTTGCCCATGACCGAAGCAAAGTCATTCCCAAACGCCGCGGCATGTCCGACACTGAGGGGAACATTATACTCGTCGAGCGTTCCCATCACAAGATCTCCGCCAAGAATTTTGGTGCCGGAGGGTGCTGGATTGGAGTCGGGATTCGGCTCAATGGAAATAACAACTGCCGCAATATCTCTCGGATCTGAGCTGATAGCAAACTCGCTGTTTGCAATAGCATCACCATTTTCATCGATTAGACCGCCGCTCGCTGCGACATTAAACGTGCCTGTGGACACAGGATTGCCACCCACAATAATCCAACCTTCGTACAAGAAG
>CAZADO010000158.1:0-3430 GCA_964483885.1 uncultured Alphaproteobacteria bacterium
GATGCCGGGTACGGCACATGTTTATGCTTCCTATGGAACCACAAGAGATTCCGTCGATGTGATTTTCGTAGAGCCTTATCCCGCCGCGTCTATTGCAGTGAATGCTTTGCCGCCTCAGATTACGGCAGGACTCGACTCCGCGACTATTCGCGCTGTCGTTTATAATGCGCAGGGCGGCACGGTAACCGATAACACACTTGTTCTTTTCAGTGCGGACAGAGGGACGTTGTCTTCTATGCAAGGCCGAACGGTTTCAGGTGTTGTCACCGTTAAACTTTATGCGCCTCCCATAACAGGATTCGCACGTGTCACGGCGAATGTCGGAGCGGGTGTTTCGGGCTATACGGACGTGAACGTGCTGCCGGGGGCGCTGGCGACGATTATAATGATTCCTCAAAGTGACAGTCTCTATGCGGATAATTTCAGCACCACGAAGATTGATGTCTATGCGGAAGATAGTTTCGGAAATCCGGCGTCGGAAGGAACTCCGATAAGTTTCACAGCCACCGAAGGAACGATTACACAATCCGCGACCGTTGATGCGGAAGGGCATGTGCAAGTGATTTATCAGGCGGGTTTGACCGCCGGCCCTGCCGCCATCACCGCCTCGAATACGACGATACAAAATTCGATCTCGATTTACCTGATGCCGACACCCGCAGCGAACATTTCCTTGTCGGTGATGCCGGTGCAGCTTCCCGCTGATGGAAGCAGTAATGCTCAGCTTACCGCGCTGGTGCTCGACGCTGAAAGCCGACCGGTTTCGGATGGAACCATCGTCACCTTTACATCGAATCTGGGAGTTTTAGGCGGTGGAGCGACGACGATGCAGGTTCCGGGCTGGGCTCCCTTAGAGAGGCCGAAGAACCGGAGAACGGAAAGAACCGTTCACACGCTTTCAGGAAGCGGCAGCCGGATGTCCAGAGGCCCTGTGCGTCCCGGAGATGACCCGATAGCGTCCGTCTATGCGACGACGACCACGAATGGATATGCCTATGCGACTCTGACAGCATCAACGACAGCGGGAATTGATACCATCGCGGCTTCTGTGACAGGACTTTCCGATACCAAATACGTGACCTACACACCCGGTAAGGCGACTCAAGTCGTCGTTGAACCGGGACTGTCTTCTCTCCCGGCCGATGGCATCAGCACGACGCCAATTACGATTCGCGTGCAGGATGCCTATGGGAATCTTGTCGGAGCGGGTGCGACTGTCAGTGTTGAGGCAAGTTTGGGAACAGTGTCGCCTAATCAAGGCCACACGAATACGCAATCTGTTTTTACAACGACTCTTCAAACAGAGAGAATAACTGGTCTTTCAGCAATAACAGCCCGATCCGGCTCGGCGGTGGGATACGGAGAGGTGGAGTTCGTAGCTCCGAATGTTGCGGCGATTTCTGTGCAGGCGGATGAAACATCGATTCTGGCGGATGGAACTGCTCTTACGACCCTGCGAGCACTCGTGGTGGACGGGAGTGGAGTTCCTGTGTTCGGTGTCCCGGTGACTTGGGAGGCAGGTACAGGCATCGGAACCGTTACGACGACGCTTTCGGTAACGGACAGTATGGGAATAGCATTGTCCGACTTCCGGAGCGGTGCGTCCAGCACAAATGTCAGTCAGCAAGTGACGGCGTCTGCCAGTAGCTTTGAAGATGACGTGTCGATTCTAATGCGCGGCGTGACTATCAACGTGAGTGCTCAGAATCCAATGATTCCCGCGGATGGAGAAACGACGACGGCAATCCGCGCTCACGTTTACGAAACCACCTCTCACATCGGGCTGTCGAATGTCAGTGTTATTTTTGCCACGACACTTGGCTCCATACCGCAAACGGAATTGACTAACAGCAGCGGTGTGGCGACTGTGATGCTTCAGGCAAGCCCAAGTGCCGGTCTGGCTGATATTACGGCTCAATACGGCGACACATTAAGAGCGATAACTCAAGTCAGCATGGTTTCCACTCAGGGGGAAGTGATTACGCTTACGCCCGGCACATCCACATTGTTGGGTAATGGCCTGACATCGACTCCACTGCATATCTATGTGGTTGATGATGGCGGCTGGCCGTCAGAAGGGGAAGTGGTCACGTTGTCGATTCTCTCCGGCGCAGGAATGGTCATACCGTCGGTGGTGCTGACGGATTCGAACGGAACGGCTATGGTGACCTATACAAGTGCTGCCGTAATGGAAGATACTCAAACGGAAATCGAAGCTCTCATCGAACGCGCAAATACAACGACGTGGATTTCCTTGCAGGGAGTAACGCTGACGTGTGCGGCGGTTCCCCAGATGATTGTAGCGGATGGACATTCGACGTCCCAGATACGTGTGCAGCTCTATCAAACAAGCACGACTATAGCCATCGAAGGAGCGCAAATCTTCTTTGGAACCAATCTGGGAAGCGTCCCGAATCAGGCTATAACGAACAGCAGCGGTATCGCAACCGTCACACTGACATCCGGAACGATAACGGGTTCGGCGCGAGTGGTTGCAGGTTATGGAGTTGGACTGATCGATACGGTACAGGTTGCGTTTGCGGAGTCCACACCAACAAACTTGAATCTCACGGCGAATCCCTCGATTATTCTTGCAGATAATGTTTCGACATCAATAATTTCAGCTATGATAACGGATCAGGGAGGCAATCCTGTCCCGGATGGAACGCAGATTCATTTTGATATTCCTCCCAATTCGGGTTCTCTTGAAAATCTCCGTACGACGACAAATGGAGTTGCCACAAGCATCCTGACGTCCAGTACAACTCCTGATACGGTGGAAATCTTAGCATGGGCGGGAGCAAATCCCTCTGCCCGCGACAGCGTCGACATCATTTATACAGTGGGTCCGCCAACGGTCGTTCTGCTGTCGGCTCAAAGTGATACCTTAAAAGCAGATGGTATCTCGGTAGATACGATATACGCTACCGTAAAGGATGCTGTAGGAC
The DNA here is from genome assembly GCA_964483885.1 of uncultured Alphaproteobacteria bacterium. GTDB lineage: Bacteria > Electryoneota > RPQS01 > RPQS01 > DYHQ01 > JAUXGA01. The sequence goes on from CAZADO010000158.1 coordinate 2,949, forward strand.
ACCGGCTTCCGAACGTGGAAGTGCAATTCGAAACCACTATCGGTAATATTCCGGGAAGCCGCACGACGGATGAAAATGGCACCGTTCGGATTCCCTTCTCGTCACCGACCACAGGGACGGCTCAAATTACGGCAACCGCCGGTACGGGCGTAGCGTATTATACGGTTTATCTGGTGCCGGGATGCCCGTGGAGCGTAGGGATGGAATACAATCCGCATTCCGTCGGTGTAAGGGAAAGCGGGCGGAATGAAACGCTTCTGATTACCGCTACTATTAAGGATGCCAGCAACAATCCGGTCATTGACGGGACGCCTGTCTGGTTCGATATTTATTCGCAGCCAATAACGCATCCCGATTCGATGGGATCGTTATCATCCGTAGATTCGATTCCGACGATTAATGGTCGCGCCAGTGTGTCTTACTCCAGCGGTTTCCGTTCGGGAACGGTGCGTATCCGTGCTCGAAGCAACGGTATTTGTGAG
>CAZADO010000159.1:0-5989 GCA_964483885.1 uncultured Alphaproteobacteria bacterium
GTCAAGTTATCGAACGGTATTGAGATAACCGCATATATTCCGGGTGAGGGGCACAATCTTCAGGAGCACTCAATTGTACTGGTGCGCGGAGGGCGTGTCAAGGATCTGCCCGGTGTACGCTACCATATCGTCCGCGGGACGCTCGATGCGTCCGGAGTCGATGGGCGCAACCAGAGCCGCTCCCGCTACGGAACGAAAAAGAAGAAAGCTGCAAGTAAGTAATCCGTCATTTGCCCTTCAAAGCGAATTACTCCATCGAAACATTTTCATAAAAGTGAATAGCGATTATGCCTCGCCGTAAACGTGTCATAAAAAGAGTGCTTTTACCGGATCCGAAGTATCACAACGTACTTGTCACCCGGTTTATCAACGGATTCCTTCGCCGGGGGAAGAGGTCGATTGCGGAATCTGTTCTTTATCGAGCGCTCGATCAGATTGAGGAAAAGACAAAAGCGGATCCTCTCGACGTTTTTCAAAAAGCGCTTCGGAATGTGGAACCCAAAGTCGAGGTGAAATCCCGGCGTGTTGGAGGTTCGACTTATCAAGTGCCCGTGGAAGTTCGCGTAAACCGTCGAGAAGCCTTGGCGATTCGATGGATTATCAGTTACGCGAAAGGCCGGGGAGAAAAGAACATGGCTGACAAGCTCGCCGCCGAATTAATCGCCGCCTCCAAAGGCGAAGGCGCATCGATTAAAAAGCGTGAAGATACCCATCGCATGGCCGAAGCCAACAAGGCTTATGCTCACTTCCGGTGGTAACGAAACAGGAATTTGGACGTCACCCTTTTGGAACTTCAAAAAATAAAAAAGGTTCAGTCGCGCAAAGTGGCTTCGAGTCGTAAAGAATCTTTGGATGTTACTCGCAATATCGGCATCATGGCGCATATTGATGCCGGTAAAACGACGGCGACCGAACGTATGCTCTTCTACACGGGTCGGCTTCATCGGATGGGGGAAGTGGATGAAGGCGCTTCCGCGATGGATTGGATGGCACAGGAGAAAGAGCGCGGCATTACGATTACCAGCGCGGCGACGACGTTCTACTGGAAAGATCATCGTATCAATTTGATTGATACTCCCGGTCATGTCGATTTCACCATTGAAGTCGAACGTTCGCTTCGGATTTTAGACGGCGCTGTAGCGATTTTTTGTGCTGTTGGCGGGGTGGAACCACAGAGCGAGACCGTCTGGCGGCAGGCCGATAAATACAATGTTTCCCGCATCGCTTTTATCAATAAGATGGATCGTACCGGAGCCGATTTCTTCCGTGCCGTGGATATGATTCGCACGCGGCTTTCGGGGAATCCTGTCCCAATTCAAATCCCGATAGGTTCCGGTGACATGTTCACAGGGATTATCGATTTACTCCAGTTTAAATCGGTTATTTGGCGTGAAGATTCGCAGGGAATGCAATTCGACGAATTCGATGTCCCGCAGGACATGTATGCGGAAGCCCAGCACTGGCGTGAAAAAATGATCGGAGCGGTATCGGAATACGATGAAGCTCTTTTTGATAAATACCTTGGTGGTACTCCGATTCCTGCAGAGGATATCCATCGGGCAATCCGCCGTGCGACGCTTGCCAACAAGATTACTCCAGTTCTCACCGGCGCCGCTTATAGGAACAAGGGAATTCAACGGCTTCTGGACGCCATCATTCGCTATTTGCCTTCTCCTTTGGATAGGGGCGAAGTCATGGGGCTTCATCCCAAGACAGAACAGGTGATTGAACGTCCTCCGGATGATGACGCTCCGCTATCAGCACTGGCATTCAAAATCATGACGGATCCCTATGTCGGCAAGCTGACCTATTTACGGGTATATTCCGGAAAGCTGAAAGCGGGTGGTACGGTTTACAATGCCATCTTGGACAAACGTGAGCGCATCGGCAGGCTTCTGCTGATGTCCGCCAACAAGAGGCAGGACATCGATACGGCTTTTACCGGAGATATTATTGCCGCTATTGGCTTAAAGGTAACCCGGACAGGTGATACCTTATGCGATCCATCTCATCCGATTATTCTGGAACAGATGGAATTCCCTGTACCGGTTATTTCTGTCGCAGTTGAGCCCAAGACCATCGCGGATCAAGATCGCCTAACGGAAGCGCTCGCGAAGCTTTCAGAAGAAGATCCGACGTTCCGGATTCACTATGATGATGAAACAGGACAGACCATTCTTTCGGGCATGGGGGAATTGCATCTTGATATTCTTGTGGATCGTCTGCTCCGAGAGTTTCGTTTGGAAGCTCGCATCGGAAAACCTCAAGTGGCCTACAAAGAGTGTCTCCGCGAGAAAGTCACTCAGACGACCAAGTTTGCGCGCCAGACGGGGGGGCGGGGTCTATATGCTCATGTGGTGCTGGAATTTGAGCCGAATGAACCGGGTAAAGGATTCGCTTTCGTGAATAAAGTCACCGGTGGAGGAGTGCCCAAGGAATATGTTTCGTCCATTGAGCAGGGTATTCGGGAAGCGATGAAGACCGGAATTCTGGCGGGTTATCCTATCGAAGATGTCCGCGCTACGCTTTTAGATGGTTCGACTCACGAAGTGGATTCATCGGATATTGCTTTCAAGATGGCGGGATCTTTGGCATTTCGAGAAGCCGCAGCAAAGGCGGACCCGGCGCTGATGGAACCGGTGATGAGGGTCGAAGTCGTGCTTCCGGATACATATCTGGGGAGCGTTGTCGGAGATTTGAATTCACGCCGTGGGCGGATTCAAGAGATGCATCCGCGACCGGATGCACAGGTCGTGAGTGCGCAGGTGCCTTTGGCGGAAATGTTCGGCTATGCGACGGTGCTGCGCAGTTTGACTCAGGGACGAGCGATTTTCACGATGCATTTTGACCATTTTTCGGAAGTCCCGGACACCATCAGAGATAAAATCTTTGCGAAGATTTAAACAAGAACAACTTATCTTCTTATAGAACTAAACGCGTCTAATTTCTTAATCGACTATGGCTACTCAGGCTTCTATTCGTATCCGGTTGAAATCTTACGACCATAATTTGATCGACAAATCAACCGAGAAAATCGTCCGAACCGCAAAGGCAACCGGAGCACTTGTATCCGGTCCTATCCCACTGCCGACGCGTCGGACCATCGTCACGGTTAATCGCAGTGTTCACGTGGATAAAAAATCCAGAGAACAATTCGAGACGCGTATTCACAAGCGGTTGATTGACATTCATAATTCGACGGCGAAAACCATCGATGCGCTTATGAAAATCGAACTCCCGTCGGGAGTGGATATCGAGATTAAAACATGATAGGCTTACTCGGCAAAAAAATCGGCATGACCCGTATCTTCAATCAGAAGGGTCAGCATGTCCCAGTGACTGTGGTGGAATTGGGGCCGTGCCACGTCGTTGATGTGCGAACTCCCGAACGTGATAAGTATCGGGCGGTTCAGCTCGGCTTCGGCGACATCCGCGAAAAGCGAGTTACAAAACCGCTCATAGGGCACTTCAAGAAAGCGGGAATCGCCCCGATGCGTTTGGTGCGGGAGATTCGAGATATGGATCCCGAAAGCATCAAAGTCGGCGAGGCACTTTCCTGCGATATTTTCAAAGAAGGCGATCGCGTTAAAGTAACAGCTACCACGAAGGGACGCGGATTTCAGGGCGTCATGAAGCGTCACGGTTTTCGTGGAGCCAAGTCCAGTCATGGCGCACATGAGGTTTACCGTCATGGCGGCGCTATCGGCGCGCATACGGATCCGGGTCGCGTCTGGAAAAATACGAAAATGCCGGGACGCATGGGCGGAGACCAAAAAACTGTGAAGAATTTGGAAGTCGTGCGCGTGGATACCGAAGCCAATCTGGTGATGCTAAAGGGATGTATTCCCGGTCCCGCGGGAAGTTTTATAATTGTGAGAAAAGGATAGAGGGATGAAACTGCCTGTGTACGCACGGGACGGCTCTCAGCTTTCCGAAGAAGTCGAAATTCCGGATGAGTTGGTCAATCAGGAACCGAATGATCACGCTATCTGGCTTGCCGTGCGCAGTGAAATGCTTCATCGGAGACAGGGAACGTCCTCAACAAAGACGCGCGGTAATGTGCGAGGGGGCGGGCGCAAGCCTTGGCGTCAAAAGGGTCGTGGAGCCGCTCGTGCCGGGACGATTCGCAGTCCCATATGGACAGGGGGTGGACGCACGTTTGGACCGCTGCCTCGATCGTATGAGTCGGCGATTCCTGCGAAAGTGAAGAAATTGGCTCGCCGTTCCGCGTTAGCCTATGTCTTGCGCGAGGGGAAGGTTCGTTTGATCGAGGATTTTTCACTCGACGTTCCCAAAACACAGGACATGGTGGCGGTTTTCGAATCGCATGGTTTGACCGGTGAAAAAACCCTCTTTCTGACAACGGATTTTGACACGATACTCCATAAATCCTGTCGCAATCTACCCAAAGTTCAGGTCAAGAAGGCGGTCACGGCTTCAACCCGTGATTTAATGGATTGCACAACGTTGCTCATTCAGCGCAGCGCGATTGAGCCTTTCTATAAGGGGATTCTTTATGCTGGCTAAGCGAAATGTCCTCAAACGGCCTCTCTTGACGGAAAAAATTGCTTTTTTACAGGATGCCAACAACCAGTACGGGTTTATGGTAGATCGCACCGCGAATAAAATAGAAATCAAACGTGCGGTTGAACAAAAATACCAAGTCACCGTTAAATCCGTGTGCACCATGCGTGTTCGGGGGAAAATCAAGACTCTGGGTCGTTTCAGCGGCAAGCGCGCGGATTGGAAGAAAGCCATCGTGACGCTGGTTCCCGGAGATCATATCGAGATGGCTGAAAACGTCTAACGTTCGATTGTATTTTTCGTAAGATAGGTGAAAAGAACTCATGCCGGTTAAGAAATTTCGTCCCACGACTCCTTCGCTTCGTTATCGAACCGTTCTGGATCGTTCGGATTTGACGAAGAAGCCGCCGGAAAAAAGTCTGATTGTCCCGATGTCCAAGAGCGGAGGGCGCAACAACTTGGGTCGTATGACCATTCGCCATCGCGGCGGAGGACACCGGCGTCATTATCGTATCGTCGATTTCAAGCGAGACAAGTTTGATATTCCTGCGCGAGTGGCAAGTTTGGAATATGACCCGAATCGCAGCGCAAATATCGCCTTATTGAACTATGTGGATGGCGAAAAACGCTATATTCTCGCACCGGAAGGGCTTCAGGTCAATGACCGTATAGTCAGCAGCCGGAATGAAGCGGAAATTCATGTCGGAAATGCTCTGCCTCTTTCGCAGATTCCACTGGGAACCTTCGTTCACAATATCGAAATGAAATTGGGAAAGGGAGGCCAGATGGTACGGGGAGCGGGAGCAGCGGCTCAGCTCATGGCTCGCGATGAGAAGTATGCCCTACTCAAGCTGCCGTCCGGTGAAGTCCGCAAGATTCCCATGGTCTGTTTGGCAACCATCGGTCAGGTGGGAAACCTCGACCATGAAAAGGTCGTTTATGGCAAAGCGGGACGTACTCGCTGGGCGGGACGGAGACCTCATACACGCGGTGTGGCCATGAATCCAGTGGACCATCCGATGGGTGGCGGTGAAGGGAAATCATCCGGTGGCCGGCATCCCTGTACACCTTGGGGAAAGATAACCAAAGGACTTAAAACAAGATCGCGTCGGAAGCGCTCATCGAAACTGATTGTGAAGCGACGCAAAGGGAGTGCAAACTAATGGCACGGTCGCTGAAAAAAGGCCCCTATATCGAACCGAGATTAATGGGTCGTATTGAAGAGATGAATCGTACGAATGCAAAAAAGGTACTGCGGACGTGGTCAAGACGTTCGGTGATTGCTCCTGAGTTCGTCGGTCATACGCTTGCGGTTCACAATGGAAAAAAATTCCTGCCGGTCTTCATCACGGAGAACATGGTAGGACATAAATTAGGTGAATTTGCTCCCACCCGCACCTTCCGCGGGCACGGAGGCAAAAAGAGTGAGAAGACGGCGGGGAAGCCGGGCTAGAAGGAAAGGGTA
>CAZADO010000160.1:0-3154 GCA_964483885.1 uncultured Alphaproteobacteria bacterium
CGGTGTGGAAAAGCCGATCGTCGTAATGACCAGAAGAACCAGCGCCGCCGCTAAAGGATCCTGTGCGATGCTCGGTATGTCAGGTCCGGTCAAATCCATCGCAACAAGCATCAGATACGTCACCACAGCATATAAAACCCACAGCGCGAGTGAATAAACCGTTAGCCGCAAACAAAGTTTTATATCGCGCAGAGCCGAAAGGCCGGTTGTAAATCTATCGAAGAGCGTAATGGCCTTTTCACGAAAACGCGGTGGCAGTACTGACAGCACAAATCGAAGCGCCGCCATAGCTTGCTGCCGTTGAAAAACCATCCAAATTAGAAAGACCACCAGTATAAAAATTGCGACAGCGCCAGTTATCCCCGCCACTTTATAAGCCGCAGGCAAGGGATAGAGCAGCATGGCTCCAGCTACGAACGGCAGAAAAAAGAACAAGTCGAGTGTCCGTTCGAGGACGATGGTTCCCATAGCGCTCGAACGCGATAAACCACATATTTGCCAGACAACCTGCGCGCGATAAATCTCGCCCATGCGCAACGGCAGAAGGTTGTTGGCCATATAGCCGACCATCATCGCCGCGAAAGATTGTCCGTAACTCAGAGATCCTTGCGGCAATAAAAGATACCAGCGCCAAGCGCGCAACAGAAGCCCCAGTATATATAGAACGCCGACGGCGACAATAAGGCTCCAATGCGCTGTAATCATCGCATGCCATAGTTGCGCGAGGTCGAAGCGTCCGTGGCTGAATAACGCGCGGTAAAAGCCTTCTTCTCCCCGGAATAAAGCTCCCAAACGCGGCGCCCAGAACGTAAGATAGAGAAAGAACAGCGATATAGCGATACTGATGACGATACGCGTCGCCTGACGACCTTTTGCCATACGACCTTTACCTCGTGTCCGTTTCTTTTTTCAGACGAAAGTCGATGGTTTCATTCGCTTCGGGGCGAGTGAAAAGGCCGTCATCAACAGCTATATTTTCGCGCCATGATTCGACACGATAAGCGGCAATCGTTCCATCGGGTAGCCGCCAGGCAATTTTCAAGGGCCGGTCGGAATTAGCTTGCAGCCAGAGCCAGAATTCATCCGCGGTTTGCTCATTTGTTGCATGCAATGTTAACTTATACGCCCCGGATTCCGCGGGATCGACGGTTAACGTTTCCGCCGTCACATCTTCATTCAGGGCAAAGAGCACCTCTTCGGGCAATTGCGGGTCGTCATCGCGAACGGTTTCCAGAATCAACGTGTTTTGCTTCTTGAGATAGCGCCATTTTTCATCGCCCCGCTGCGATAGTGTCCATTCCGGCGTATCATGGTAGAATCGGTCTGGGCGAATCCAAACCATCCGGCCTTCGAGCGCGCTGTCCGCGAACGATTCCCCTTCAGCCGTATAGCGTACTTCCAACGATTGCAACTCGCGCAAATGGCGTTCCATTTTCTCGAAGCGTTCCTGCGCCGGTGTTCCAGCCTGCAGGCACGGCACCAAAGCGGCAATTAAAAGCACTGCGATGTGTCGAAATATCGGGCTTATCATGTGTGAACTTGAAATAGCTTTCAGCAACATTTAGCATCACATTTTAAAGAGAACGAATCTTGCTGTGATGTCGTCTATAGAGAGAAATTGCGCCGCCAATATACACTCTTCTCCGGATATTGTCAAGGCATGCTTCCTATTCTCTAACAAGGCGGCTTCAGCTCCTTGTGTTCATAAGTGATTTACTTGTTCGGCATTTACAAGGGGCTGAAGCCGCCTTGTTCTATCCAGAATATGTGGGAGTCTCCTTATTTCACCAGAGCCATCTTCCGCGTCTGCACAAAGTCCGCTGTTTGCATCTGGTAGAAATAGATTCCGGAAGGTAAATCGGTTGCATTCCAAGGAACGGTGTAGCTTCCCGCAAGGTGTTGGCTGTCCACAAGCCGTGTGACTTCTTGCCCGAGCAGATTGAAAATCGTCAGCCGCACGTTGCCGGTTTGTTTGACATCATAGCGAATCGTGGTCGTCGGATTAAACGGATTCGGCCAATTGGGATGAAGCGCGTGCTCTTGGGGCAGCGGCGCATCGAGCGGCTCCGCGGCCAATTCCGGCCCCGTCTTCACCAGCCAGGAATCTAGAGAGCCCGCCCCGAAGGACTCGGTATACCCCCCAACGATATAGCCGCCGTCGGCAGTCTGCTGAACAGAAGAGCACCAATCCCAATCGCTTCCCCCGAAGGTGTGGCTCCAGAGGCTGTCGCCATTAGCATTCACTTTAACCAGCCAGAAATCTAGAGAGCCCGCCCCGAAGGACTCGGTATACCCCGCAAGGATACAGCCGCCGTCGATGGTCTGTTGGACAGATCCGCAAAAATCTCTGCTGCTTCCCCCGAAGGTGTGGCTCCAGAGGCTGTCGCCATTGGCATTCACTTTAACAAGCCAGAAATCATAATTGCCCGCTCCGTAAGACTGGGTACCTCCTCCAACGATATAACCGCCGTCGGTGGTCTGCTGAACCGAATTGCATGCATCATAGCTGCTTCCCCCGAAGGTGCGACTCCACAGACTGTCGCCGTTGGCGTTTGTCTTCACCAGCCAGAAATCACTTTCGCCCGCTCCGAAAGACTCGGTCCACCCTCCAAGAATATAGCCGCCGCCTGACGTCTGCTGAACCGACTTGCAATGATCATTGCTGCTTCCCCCGAAGGTGCGACTCCACAGGCTGTCACCGTTGGCGTCTGTTTTCACCAACCAGAAATCAGCATCCCCCGCCCCATAGGAATAGGTTTCTCCTCCAAGGATATAGCCGCCGTCTGACGTCTGCTGAACAGAAGTGCACCAATCCCAATCGCTTCCCCCGAAGGTGCGCGTCCAGAGGGTGTCACCATTCGTATCCGTCTTCACCAGCCAAAAATCAGAAGAGCCTGCCCCATAGGACTCGGTATACCCCCCAAGAATATAGCCGCTGTCGATGGTCTGCTGAACCGAAGAGCAATAATCAGCGCTGCCTCCCCAGAAGGTGCGGTTCCACAACTCTATGCCACTGGCATTCACTTTCACCAGCCAGAAATCATAATCGCCCGCCCCGTAGGAATAGGTTAATCCCCCGAGGATATAGCTGCCGTCTGATGTCTGCTGAACCGACAAGCACTGGTCAATTCTGTTTCCCCCGAAGGTGCGGCTC
>CAZADO010000161.1:0-3352 GCA_964483885.1 uncultured Alphaproteobacteria bacterium
ACAGCTTCCGGATTTATGGTTTCGGACGCGGCGAGGGAAGTGTCGCGGCGCTGTGTTTCGACCAAATCGGCGTGGTGATTTTAAATTGGCGCACGGCTGAAGAAATCAAATGGGTGGACACGCCCGGCGGCGCGCGCGATGCGGTTTGGGTGGGGAATTATATTTATGTCGCGGACTATGGTAATGGGATGCAGGTGATTGATGCTTCGACGCTTTCGAGCGCGTCGATTGTCGCGTCGGTGGTGCCGGTGGGTTCATCGCGGCTGGAAAATATTACGGCGGACGGACATTATGTATTTGTGCTGGACGCGAACGACGGGATTTATGTGATTGATGTGTCAAATCCGCTTGCGCCTGCGGAAGTGCAGTTAATCAGTTTACCGGAACCGAGCGCGGTTGTTGCTCGCGATGGAAACGTGTTCGTCACGGACAGGTACAGCGGTTTGCTGATTTACGGAATGTGATTTTTTTGCGCGTTTCAAGAAGATAAAAGCCCCGGCCAAAATTTGGTCGGGGTTTTGTTTTTAGGAACCCTCCTTAATCCCCCCTGCTGAAGCATGGGGGAGATTATTATACAAGAAGCTCGTAAATCGCTTGCCAGAGGTCGTCGCGGCCTTGGTTTTTTGGCGCGGAATAGGTAAGAATTGCTGTGGGATTGAATGATTGCAGTTCTTTGCGCAGGCGGGGGATTGTCTGGCGCTGCTCGGTAGGTCTTAGCTTATCCAGTTTGGTCAGGACGATGATGAAGGGTCGTTCGTAGGTTTGCAGCCATTTTAAAAGCTCGCGGTCTTCGTCTCGAGTACCGCGCCGGCTGTCTAAAATCACAATCACACCGCACAGCTCTGAGGATTCGCGCAAATAGCCTTCCACAAATTTCCCCCAGTTTTGCTGCATCGCTTTCGAGACGCGCGCGAAACCATAGCCGGGAAGATCCACGAAATAGAAACGTTCGTCGATTAGAAAGTAATTCAGAAGCTGCGTCTTGCCGGGTGTTTTCGAAACCAGCGCTAATTTGCGACGGTTGAGCAGGCTGTTAATCAGCGAGGATTTCCCTACGTTCGAACGCCCGCTGAAAGCGATTTCGGGGAGAGCGGGTTTGATGCTCGTTTTTAGATCCGCGCGTGACGTGACGAATGTGGCTGTGGGGATTTTCACGGAGTTATCGGGTGTGAAGAGATGCGTCTTTTTCAGGAAGTATCGCGAGTGATGTTGTTTGCGGCGGGAAGATGAAATCCCAGACTTGTTTGATGGTGGACACAAAGAGCACGTTCAGACCTTTGCGAAGTTCCGAATGGAGTTCGAGCCATTCCTTTTCGTTCTTCTCGGGAAGAATAACATGCTGAATCCCAGCGCGTTTCGCGGCCATGACTTTGCTCGGTAATCCTCCAATAGGAAGAACGTTGCCGCGCAGCGTCATCTCACCTGTCATCGCGATATCCGCACTGACGGGACGCGAAATCAGAGCGGACAGCATCGCGGTCGCCAGTGTGATGCCCGCTGAAGGGCCGTCTTTCGGAATACCGCCGACCGGAATATGAATATGCATGTCGGTTTTACGATAGAAATTTTCCGGAACTCCCCAAAGATGACCGTTAGCTCGAATGTAAGAGAGCGCTGCTTGAGCGGATTCCTTCATGACATCGCCGAGTTGTCCGGTCAATTGCAGCGTTCCTTTGCCTTTCATCAGGGTCGCCTGAATATTCAGGATTTCTCCGCCGGCGTACGTCCATGATAAACCCACCACAGAACCGATTCGGTCTCCCTTCTCTATTTCTTCACTGAAAAATCTCGGCAAGCCGAGAAAATTTTCCAGACTTCGCACCGTCACCGGAACAGGCTTCTCGGTTTTTTGCGGATGCGCGCGGGCGATTTTACGGCAGGTTCGAGCGATATGGCGTTCGAGTTCACGGACGCCCGCTTCGCGAGTGTACACGTCAATAATGCGCAACATAGCGGAATCGGAAAACTGGACTTCTTCCGGAGCCAAGCCGTGCTCGCGAAATTGTTTCGGAAGCAGAAACTGCCGGGCGATTTGCAGTTTTTCGTGACGCAAATAGCCGGGAAGTTCGATAATCTCCATACGATCCTGAAGCGGAAGCGGAATTTCCTGACGCAAATTCGCAGTCGTGATAAACATCACCTGCGACAGGTCGTAATCCACTTCAAGATAATGGTCGGAGAAGTGCGTATTTTGTTCGGGGTCTAAAACTTCGAGCAACGCAGCGGAGGGGTCTCCTCGAAAATCGGTGGACATTTTATCGACTTCATCCAAGAGGAAGACGGGATTAATGGTTCCAGCGCGTTTCATCTGCTGGATGACGCGTCCCGGCATCGAACCGATATAGGTTCGCCGATGGCCGCGAATTTCCGCTTCATCGCGAACGCCGCCCAGTGAGACGCGGATGAATTCCCGCTGCATCGCACGCGCAATCGAGCGTCCGAGTGATGTTTTACCCACGCCCGGAGGTCCGACGAGGCAGAGGATTGGCCCGTGCATTTTCTTGACGCGTCCGAGAACGGCCAGATGCTCCAGAATTCGCTCTTTGGGTTTTTCCAGACCGTAATGATCTTCGTCAAGAATGCGCTGTGCCAGAGCGATGTCGATATTATCTTCGGTTGCGGTTGCCCACGGCAATGCTGTCAGCCAATCGAGGTAGTTCTTGATAACCGACGCTTCAGGAGACAGCATCGGCATGCCTTTGAGCTTGTCCAGTTCTTCATTGGCTTTCTGGCGAGCTTCTTTCGGCAGGCGCGCCTTGCGGATTTTTCTGCGATACTGAAGAATATCGGAGAAATCGTCCTCGAAATCCTCGCCAAGTTCTTTTTTAATCACCCGCATTTGTTCCTGCAGGTAATAAGCGCGCTGCGAGCGCGTGATTTTTTCCCGGACTTGTCCTTCAATGGACTGCTCGACTTTGAGGATTTCGATTTCATCACTGAGAATTTTGGAAATCGTGGAGAGAGAATCCGACAGGTCCGCCGTGCTCAAAATTTCCTGCTTCCGTTCCACCGGAAGAGAAAGATGCGCCATGATGAAATCAGCTACCTGCTGAGGATCCGGGAGATTGGTCAAAGAAACTAAAAGCTCGTCAGGCAGTTCACGATTCAAACTGACATATTCTCGGAACAGATTCTCCGCGAAACGGATATGACCTTTCAGTTGCAGGCTGTCTGTGTCTTGAGCAGAAAGTGGTTCGACCGCTGCATAGAAACAGTTATCCTGAGTTTTAACGCTCACGATGCGGGCGCGATGAACGCCTTCCACCAGCACTTTCACCAAGCCATTGGGGAGTTTCAGAACTTGCAGGATGTTTCCGATGACGCCGACCTCATGGAGGTCTTCCGGTTCGGG
>CAZADO010000162.1:0-5171 GCA_964483885.1 uncultured Alphaproteobacteria bacterium
AAGAAAACTGCGCGGGCTATAACAAGCAGAAGAATCATCAGGATGAGTGTCCCGAGGAAAATCGCCCGGGAATACGTGAATTCCCGATAGAAAAAAATCGCCGCCAGTACCAGACCCATCGAGAGCACGGCTCCGGTTAAAATCCGGCCGACTTCACGTTCCAGCGGTACTCGCGCTCGGCATAAATCATATCGATATGAGCGAGCAATCAGCACGTACACCAGCCCTAATACAAGCCCGAAGAGCATGTACTCGCCCAGTCCAGGAAATGCTCGGGGAGCTCGCACAGAGAGAAAAGGCTCGGAATAGCGCACAGTATAGACAGCAACCGCCGCCAGAAAAACAGCCAATACATCGAGGAACACCGCCAAAAACGGCATCCAGAGCCATCCTGAACGACCCTGATGATGCATTTGTGGGGATGTCTTGGATCGGGGATTATCCATATCGAGAAAATTTCTCTTCTAACAAATCCTCAGACCGGCGTTTTTTATTTTTCGCAGGTGACCATTAAACGATGTTTGAGCCCGCAGAAAAGCGGAATTTCCGAAAGCAGTTCCATGCAAAGCAACAGAACAAACACCCACTTGGGCCGTCGCATTCCCGGCAATCCCCAGCGATAAAACTGGATGTTCCGAAACCCCGCCCGCGATAAATATCGCTTGAGACGCGCTTTCGTATTCGCTCGATACGGTGCAGGATAGGTTCCTTTAACTTCCCATTCGCTCATATGCAGAATGCTCTTTTTAACCCACTTCCGAAATGTCATCGGAAGAAACTTGTTGGGAAACATAAAGGGATTAAAAATACTGTTCGTATTAATCAGCACCTTACCGCCCGGCTTCAACACGCGATAGAATTCACGGCAGGTTGCCTTGGGATCCTGAATATGTTCGAAAACCGAATCGCAATAGATAGCGTCGAACGTGTCCCCGCGAAACGGAATTTCTTCCACGACTCCCTGCGCTTTCCATCCCATATGAGGACCAAGATGCAGAGATTCAACGAGCGGATCCAAACCGAACACATGCTGCAGAGGAGGCTGGCATCGGCTAAGCAAGCTGTCATCTCCACAGCCCGCTTCCAGCACCCGTTTATCCGTCAAATCAGCCGCCCATTCGAATGCAAAATGCTTATTGTAGAGGTTGTTCCGTTCTTCAAGGACTTTGCCATAGTTCTGAAAGATTCGCGGACATTGCGCAACAAAATCTGACAGCGGCTTTGTTTCTTCCATAGAGTTTATCCTGAATTGTCAGCGTTATTCGTGGGGTTCTTGCTCGTTATTGGATCCGTTAACGTCACCATTCTCCGGCAACACACGGGCAATATCGCCGATTTTATCGCCCGGATCCAGCCGAATCAGACGGACACCCTGCGTCACACGTCCCATCGTTCGAATATCCTTCACAGACTGCCGAATGACAACGCCCGCTTCTGTGATAATGATAAGGTCATCTTCATCGGTAACATTCATGATAGAAACCATCGGTCCGGTTTTTGGCGTCGTTTTTAATGCAAGCACACCTTGAGCGCCGCGTTTGGTCAACCGATAAGCCTCGCTCAGCGAACGTTTCCCGTAGCCGCACTCGGTTGCCGACAGAATCGTACTGCTTTCTCTTGCCACCACCATACCGACCGCATAAGCTCCTTCCGGCAGGCGAACTCCTCGAACGCCTTGCGCCGCGCGTCCCATCGGGCGAACTTCCGATTCATGGAAACGAACCGCTTTCCCCTGAGATGTTCCGATGACGATTTCACTGTTTCCTTCGGTCATCACCGCATCCAGAAGCTCATCATCCGAATCGATCTTGATAGCAATAATCCCGGACTTCCGCGGATTTTTAAATTCCGAAAGGCTGCTTTTCTTGACCGTTCCCTTGCGCGTCACCATCATCACATAACGCCCCTCTTCAAACTCAGAGACCGTGACAAACGCACGCACTCTCTCCTCGATGAGAGGTTCAATCAAATTAACCAGCGCTTTCCCACGCGAGCCGCGCCCCAATTGAGGGATTTCGTGGACTTTCAACCAATAGCATTTGCCCCGGTCTGTGAAAAATAAAATATAGTCGTGAGTTGACGCGACAAAAAGATATTGAATGACATCTTCCTCTTTCGGTCGAGCGCCTTGCGACCCACGCCCGCCGCGCCCCTGCCGACGGAAACCCGATACCGGGAAGCGTTTGATATAATTTGCGTGAGAAATTGTCACCACCATATCTTCAGGCGCGATTAAATCTTCGATATCGACATCCGCTGTCTCATCGACAACGACTGTCCGACGGTCATCGCCGTATTTCTCCGCTAACTCGACAAGTTCATCTTTCACAAGCACCATCCGCGTTTCACGGGACGCCATCAGTCGCTCCAGCTCCTCGATTTTCGCGCGCAACTCGACCATCTCATCATGCAGTTTCTTCCGTTCAAGACCGGTCAACCTCTGCAGACGCATCTCAAGAATCGCTTTCGCCTGAACTTCCGAGAGTCCAAATGCCGCCATTAATTCTCGCTGAGCAACTTCCGGTGATGTCGAGGCGCGAATGACTTCAATCACTTCGTCGATATGGTCCAGCGCGGTTTGCAGTCCCTCTAAAATATGCATCCGGTCTTTGGCTTGCTTCAATTCGAACTGCGTGCGCCGAAGCACGACTTCGTGTCGGTGATCGAGAAAATGCTCGAACATATCGCGAAGCGTCAGGACTTTCGGAATCCCGCCGACCAACGCCAGCAGAATCACTCCGAATGTCTCCTGCAGCGGACTGTGCTTGAAAAGCTGTGATAGCACAATGTCCGGAATGGCCTCTCGCTTCAATTCAATCACAAGCCGCATACCGTCGCGATCAGATTCATCCCGAATATCAGCGATGCCTTCGACTTTTTTCTGTTCGAGCAATCCGACAATTTTCTCGATGAGCCGCGATTTATTAACCTGATAAGGAATTTCCGTAACTACGATGCGGTCGCGCATGCCAGGCTTGTGGGCTTCTTCGATGTTCGCCTTGGCGCGCACGATAAGCCGCCCACGACCGGTCGTGTAAGCTTCACGAATCCCCTCGCGGCCAAAGATAATCCCGCCCGTCGGAAAATCCGGCGCGCTGACATATTCCATGAGCTGTTCGGTCGTAATCTCGGGCTTCTCGATCATCGCGCAAAGTCCGTTGACGATTTCGCGCAAATTGTGCGGCGGAATCCGCGTCGCCATTCCGACCGCAATCCCATCCGAACCATTGACGAGCAAGTTCGGCAGTTTTGACGGCAAAACAACGGGAACTTTTAGCGTCTCATCGTAATTCAGAACGAAGTCAACCGTGTCCTTGTCGAAATCGTTGAGAATTTCCTCAGCCAAACGCTTCAAGCGCGCTTCGGTGTATCGCATCGCCGCGGCTCTATCGCCGTCGATAGAACCGAAATTGCCTTGCCCGTCAATAAGCGGGTAGCGCATGGAAAAACTCTGAACCATCCGCACGAGCGTATCGTAAATCGCCATGTCGCCATGCGGATGGTATTTTCCCATGACATCCCCGACGATGCGCGCGCTCTTCTTGAACGCTCGCCCCGCGCCGACACCTAACTCCTGCATACCGTAAAGTATGCGCCGGTGCACAGGCTTCAAACCGTCGCGCACATCCGGCAACGCTCGCGATACAATCACCGACATGGAATAGTCGAGATAAGAATTCTTCATCTCATCTTCGACATTAATCGGCACAACGCGCTCGCCGTTTCCATTGCCGTTGCCGTTGCCGTTGTTATTATCCGGCAACAAACTCGTCTGATTTTCCGGTGGTTCCGTCATAATCTATAATCTCACTTATTGTGTCTCGCCGAGCCAGGTTAACTGACTCTATGTTCGCCGAGCCGGGTCGCCTGACCCGGCCGCAATTCATCAGGTCAATCGGGGTGAATCTGGAGATTCACCACCGCGATTCGCGGTGTTGGCTGCTTGCAGCCGACCCTTCAATCTCCCCCCGCCTGCGGGGGGATGAAAGGGGGGTAACCTTATTAAGTCTCGCTAATCAGAATTCCGTTATCCTGCGCGAACTAACTCTACCCTGTTACCAATATCTTCTGCAGTGCAAAGGAAACTCCTCGCTGCATGACTTGAACAAAATAAATCCCTGCCGCTACAGAATTCCCGTACATATCTCGAGAATTCCATGCTAACGCTACCCGCTCTCCGAACGCTTGCACTTCCTTTTTCCAAACACGCCGCCCTAAAACATTATAGATTTCCACAACGGTGCTTCCTTGTGATAAATCAGAAATCTCTATCTGTACTACCTCATTAGCTGGATTCGGATACGCTTCAATCCTAACCGCAGATTTCAATGGTGAAATGTCCCTGTCATCTACTGCCAAGTGCCAGTTCTCGTCTCCTGCAAAAACAACAAGCTGTCCATACTGATTATGCCCTGTCGTATCATCCGCGCAAATCATGGCAAAGTCGTCTATGCCATCTCCGTTGACGTCACCTACTCCGTTCAAATGTTTTCCCTCGCCCCAGTAGCCCGTGAATCCTCCATGCCATTGATAGTAATTACTCATCCAAGGACCTCCTAAGAACAGTACAAATGCGCCCAATCCCCCAAAATTCCCGTGGCTCCCCGCCAGCCAATCTCCCCAGCCGTCATGATTGACATCCCCTGCGTAATAGGGCAGACTTGAGAAGAACAACGCATCCAGTGTGAAAACCGTATCCGGAATCGTATCTAAGCCACTTCCGCCTAGATGAATCCGAAAATCAGGCTCCCCCGCTTGATGATTGTAATAAGCTAACGCCATCGCTGACCGTCCCGCTTGATAGGCTTGAGGAATCAACGCGGCTCGGTCGCCTATAAAAATCTCGTAGTTTCCTAAAAAATTACCCGGCTGTGGATGAAAAAGGACAAAAAGTGTATCAAAGAGATCATAATTGCACGCAAAATCCCCCCAGCCATCTCCATTCATGTCCGCTCCGGCAACCAAAGCACTCCCAAGATGACGTCCGTCATCCATCGTCTCCACCGGCCCCTCAAAGCCTGTCGGCGTCCCTAAATAGACTTTGATCCAAGATTCATTAAAACTGCCCAAAACCAAATCCGGTATCCCATCCCCACTAATATCTCCCGGTATTGCCGCCGTTGAAGCTTGCTCTACATACTTGACCTGCAGGAGCTCTATCTGCCCACGCC
>CAZADO010000163.1:0-20587 GCA_964483885.1 uncultured Alphaproteobacteria bacterium
TCGGGGGTCGCCGACGCCAAGCTTTTGCTCGTGAGCAACGGCGATGTACTCCAAACTGAGAGGATCGAATCCCATCATCTTAGCCGAAATCGCGTCTATGGCGACTTGGTCAGCGCTGGCGAGGATGACATTCTTGATTTCGGGGAACATGGTGCGAGGTCCCGGGCCATTTCCGGCGGTGGTTCCGTCCATGACGGCAAAGATTCCGGGATGAATTTCCTTCTGGATTGCCAGAAGATCCACCAGCGTTTTATGAATCCAACTGTGCGTGTAATGGCGTTTGGTATTCAGAAGCCCGCCAAAAGCGTTTTTCATCGCTCCGGTTGTTGTCGTGTAGATATGGCATTTAACTGTCGGCAAGTGAATAATATTTTTCCCGTGAAAATAGTCCGGAACGGTGAATCCTTCCGGGTATATTTTATCAAGAACAAGCATTTTTGCTTTCGGCTTGTACACTTCCCACGTCATGTCCTCGTTCTGAAAGTTGAAAAGGACAGGAATGCGATATTTATCGAAAATAGGGCGATATTTATTCAGGTCTTCCCCTTTGAAAGCATTGGTGACAACGGTTTTATTCTGGACACAGACAACATCATTGAATCCGCTTTTCCGGAGTGCCATGATGGTGCCTTCTAATTGCCACGGAGTCGTGTTGGCTCCCGGAAAAGGGAAGTGCCACGAAATATTATCTTTCAGAATGGTCGTTGCGCCGGATGACAGAGTCTCTTTCATCCCTGCTAAGTCGCAGAGACGAATGTAATCTTCCAAGATTCTATCCGGATTTGTTTTCAGAACGGCGACTCGCGCTTTTGCCATACGGTCTCTTCTTTCTTTCTTTTTTGGTGAATCCCGGAGTCAGGGCGCGTACACCGCGTGGCAGCAATTCCACGCGTCGCTGCTTGAACAATTTTCCCAGCCCCCGTTTGAACGCCTTTTTCGATAGTCCGAATTCCGCCCAAATCTCCGCTGCTGATGAATGGTCATCAAACGGCATGACTCCACCGGCTTTGATAAGCCGATTCCAAACGACACGGGATTCCAGTTCGATTTTATCCCAGTAACGCTGCGCTTCCGAATGAGGGCGATGCGGAAGACGCCCGATTTCCTTCTCGATAGACGGTGATGGGCCTTGTCTCAGCGATGGAGCTCTGTCAACAGCCTGCCGCACGCGGCGGGTGGTCGAAGACGAACGGCGGGGTTTTTCTTTTAGGGGCATGGATGGACCGGAATAATTTAAACCTAAGTAAGATAGCACAAAGCCTCGAAATTTGCAAGTCTGATTTTTAGAGGGGTTGCAGGTATCAGTTGACAAAGCCATTAGCGTTGTGTATATTAGATTTCTATCTTTGAGGATGCTATGAGTGAACATATAAAAGAGCATTGTGGACTTTTCGGTGTCTTCGGTCATCCGCAGGCGTCGGAATTGACATATCTGGGACTGTATGCCTTACAGCATCGGGGGCAGGAATCGGCTGGAATTGTCAGCGCAGATGGCCACCGACTTCATGCCTTCTCGGGCAACGGCCTGATCGCGGATGTCTTCCATGACCACGGTGTTTTTACCCGTTTGCAGGGAACAAGTTCCATTGGACATGTCCGCTATTCGACAGCCGGCGACTCGTCCAACCGAAATGTTCAGCCTTTTGTCGTCACAACCAAAGATGGTCCTTTAGCGGTCGCTCACAACGGAAATCTCACGAATGCCGAATCTCTCCATCACGAGCTTTCGGCTGAAGGAGCGATTTTCCAAACGAGCAGCGACACAGAGCTGATTGTTCATCTGGTGGCGCGTTCTCAATCGGAAACACTTTCTGAGCGAATCCGGGAGGCCTTAGAGCGGCTCGAAGGAGCTTTTTCGCTGCTCTTCCTGTCTCCGACCGGGCTGATTGCGGCCCGGGATACGCACGGCTTCCGTCCTCTGGTTATCGGGAAGAAGGGGGAATCGGTGATGGTGGCTTCGGAGACATGCGCTTTCGATTTAACCGGCGCAACGTCCGTGCGCGATATAGAACCCGGTGAGATACTTGAAATAGACGGCAGCGGACAGAAGTCATTGAGATTCGGAAAACCGAAACTCTGCCAATGCATTTTTGAGCTTATTTACTTCACCCGGCCAGACAGTCATATCTGGGGAGATCCGGTGGATCGTAGTCGCCGCCGCTTCGGCAGGCGTCTGGCCGAAGAGGCTCCCGCGGAGGCCGATATCGTTATCTCCGTGCCGGACTCTTCCAATACAGCCGCTTTGGGCTATGCGCACGCCAGCGGGATTCCGTATGAAATCGGTCTGATACGCAATCACTATATTGGCCGCACCTTTATCAATCCAAGTCCCTTCATGCGCACGTTCAATACGCGTATCAAGTACAACACAGTAAGGGAAGTCCTTGAAGGGCAACGTGTGGTGATTGTGGAAGATTCCATTGTTCGGGGCACGACGCTCAAGAAATTGGTGGGGCTATTACGGAAGGCGGGAGTCCGGGAGATTCATGTGCGGGTTTCCTCGCCTCCGATTGGACATCCCTGCTTTTATGGAATGGATTTTCCCACGAAGAAAGAGCTGATTGCCGCATGGAATTCCGAGGAGGAAATTCGCAATTTCCTCCAAGTAGATTCTCTCAGGTATCTGTCTCTCGATGGACTGCTGCAATGTGCTCCGGGCAACGCCGAACACTTCTGCACGGCCTGTTTCAGTGGGAACTATCCGGTGCCGATTCCTCCGGATGAGGGGCGGGCTTTGCTCGAAGAGACGGGTGAAGCTTGGGCGCAGGGAGAACTCGAACGTCTTCTAAGCGGCTTGACATAGACGGAAATAATCGTTTTATAGCTTCCTTTCACAATTCCCACTTCTGGGAGGCGAGTGTCGGACAAGGCTCCTAAAAAAGAAAAGGTTTCCCTCAAAGGTGTAAGTGGTATCGACAGGCACCTTAGCAAGGAACCTTATGAAGTTCCGGAAGGGTATCACGGGCGGATTCTTACATTGCCGAATCTGATTACCTTCTTCCGAGCCTTGCTGCTGATTCCACTTTTCATTTTCTTAAGGCTTGGAGAAAAAGGGCACGGGAATTTTTGGGCTCTGTTTGTGATTGGCGTCGCGCTGTTATCTGATTTCTTCGATGGATTCTTGGCGCGCGTGCTAAAGCAAGAGACCGATTGGGGCCGGTTATTCGATCCTCTGATAGATAAGATCTGGATTGCGGGACTTGGAATCTTTCTGGCACTTCCGTGGCGACTAAATCCCCTTCCTTGGGGCTTTTTGGTATTGGTTCTTATCCGTGATGTTCTGATTATTGCCGCCGGGATTCATGCTTACAAAGGGCGGCGTATCGTTCTGGAATCGAATCTCTGGGGGAAATGGGCGATGTTCCTGACGGCTTTGACTCTGGTCGCCTACGCGATAAATTTCCAGCCGCCCGGAAGATTCCCTTGGGTGCAGTCAGGTTTGCTGCTCTGGATGAGCGTTCTTTTCTTGGTGGTGTCCGGTTTGGTTTATTGCGCAAGGTATATAAAACTCATCCGTTCCGTTCCCACAACGTCACCTGCTTCACAATCTTCACCAGCACAGATGGATATGTAAATGGCACTTCGTTTTTACAACACATTGACGCGCAGCGCTCAGGATTTTGAACCACTCCAAGAGGATAAGGTCGGGATATATTTCTGCGGGCCAACCGTATATGGTATGGCTCATATCGGCAATTTTCGCGCGTACATTTTCAGTGACCTGCTTCGGAGGTATCTGAAATATCGCGGCTATGAGGTTTTCCATGTCATAAATCTTACCGACGTGGACGATAAAACGATTCGCGATTCTCAAGCCGAGAATATTCCGCTCAAGGACTATACCGACCGTTATAAGAAAGCATATTTTGAAGACTGCGATACTCTTAAAATCGAACCGGTCGAAATGTATCCCGCGGCGACGGATCATATCCCGGATATGGTGAGGACGATTGAACACCTGACTGAGAACGGGCACACGTATGTTTCGGACGGTTCCATCTATTTTAAAATCGACACCTTTCCTTCTTATGGCAAATTCGCTAATTTGGATGTTTCCGGAATGCGCTCAGGTGTTCGCATTTTGGCCGATGAGTATGAAAAGGAAGATGCGCGCGATTTTGTGTTGTGGAAAGCATGGACGCCTGAAGACGGCCCGGTGTTTTGGGAAACATCTTTAGGTAAAGGGCGACCCGGCTGGCATATCGAATGCTCCAGCATGTCGCAAAAATATCTGGGCGAGACGTTTGATATTCACGGCGGCGGAGTCGATCTGATTTTCCCGCACCATCAGAATGAAATCGCTCAAGCGGAAGGAGCAACCGGAAAACTTTTCGTCCGATACTGGATACACTGCGAGCATCTACTCGTGGAAGGTCAGAAAATGTCGAAATCCGCCGGGAATTTCTTTACACTGCGGGAAATTCTGGACAAAGGCTACCGCCCGATGGAAATCCGATATATCTTGCTCGCGACTCATTACCGGCAGCAGCTTAATTTCACGTTTGAAGGGCTTAAAGCCGCCAGAGGCGCGATCGAAAGGCTCAGTGACTTCATCCGGAATGTGCGCTTGGCTGATGGAAAATCCGCGGGTGAAGCTTTAGACAAGATTCTGGAACAGAGGGAAAACGAATTCGTAACGTCGCTGGACGATGATTTAAATATTGCACCAGCACTCGGGGCGTTATTCAATTTTGTGCGAGATGTCGGTCGTTTGATTTCCGATGGCAACTTGGCAAGAGATGAATCAGCGAAAGTTTTAGCCAAGCTAACCGATTGGAACCGGGTTCTGGGATTCATCGATTTCGAAGAGGAGGCATTGGCAGATGAGGAGGTCGCCGAACTCATCGACAAACGAACAGAGGCGCGCCAGAAAAAAGATTGGGCTGAGGCTGACCGGCTCCGGAAGGAACTCGAGGCAAAAGGAATCCTGCTTGAAGACCGTCCAACTGGAACTATCTGGAAGAGAAAATGATTGTAAATAAGTTGTTTATGGACTTTTAATCGTTTGGAATAGACACATCTTGACGTGGGAAAATACTGAAAATCAAGCCAAAATTAATTTCGAGATAAGGAGAGAAAAAGGAAACAAAGAGAGGCAAAAGATAGTATTTACTCTTGACTTTGTCGAGAAAACATTGTAACTTTTAGCTTGAACTTTTCGAGGACAGGAATTGAGCTGGCGTAGCTCAACTGGTAGAGCAGGTGATTTGTAATCACCAGGTTACGGGTTCAAGTCCTGTCGCCAGCTCCAACATCCACACCTGTGGATGTTTGACTATACTATAAACTGCAAAGCCCCCTGCCACTGTTAGTTAGGGGGTTACTATCGATTTGTTTTCGATGGTGGCGTGCCCGAGTGGCTAAAGGGGGCAGGCTGTAAACCTGCTGGCTTCGGCCTACGGTGGTTCGAATCCATCCGCCACCACGAAAATTGTATCTAACTTATATAATTTCAAAATCTAAGACCTGTAAAAGGGGTTTTGGAGACGGTGTTGTTATCACCGGCTAAGAATCTCTGTATGTCTTTTTTGCGGGCGTAGCTCAGTTGGTAGAGCATCAGCCTTCCAAGCTGAGGGTCGCGGGTTCGAATCTCGTCGCCCGCTCCACTCAATAGCTTGTAAAGTTATAGTTTAGAGTACAATTACCTGCGAGTACTGCTCGCGTAGCTCAGTTGGTAGAGCGCGTCCTTGGTAAGGACGAGGTCACCAGTTCAAGCCTGGTCGCGAGCTCCAGTTTTCGATAGATTTATAATCCAATACCTTGTACATGAGGAGGTTCATCGGGCAATGGCAAAGCAGAAGTTCGAACGAACAAAAACACACGTGAACATTGGCACGATTGGCCATGTGGATCACGGCAAGACGACCTTAACGGCGGCGATTACTCAGGTTCTGGCGCTGAAAGGGTTTGCTCTGGCACAAGAGTTTGACGACATCGACAACGCACCGGAGGAAAAGGCGCGTGGATTAACCATTAACGTCCACCATGCGGAGTATGAAACGGAAAATCGACATTACGCTCACGTTGACTGTCCCGGACACGCCGACTATGTCAAGAACATGGTGACCGGCGCGGCTCAGATGGACGGAGCGATTCTGGTGGTTTCCGCCGCGGATGGGCCTATGCCCCAAACTCGCGAGCATGTCCTTCTGGCGCGTCAGGTAAATGTTCCGTATCTGGTTGTCTATATGAATAAAATTGATCAGGTGGATGATCCGGAATTGCTGGATTTGGTGGAACTCGAAGTGCGCGATCTCCTCAACTCCTATGAATTTCCCGGAGATGATCTGCCTGTGATTCGCGGTTCCGCACTGGAAGCTCTTTCTTCGCCAACCGATCCTGAGAAGACCAAGAGCATTGTTGAACTTATGGAAGCCGTGGACAACTACATCCCGAATCCCAAACGCGATATTGACAAGCCCTTCCTGATGCCGGTAGAAGATGTCTTTTCTATCACGGGACGCGGCACGGTCGGCACGGGTCGTATCGAACGCGGCAAGATTAAAGTGGGTGATGAAGTCGAAATCGTCGGTTTTGGTGCCAAACGCAAAACGATTTGCACCGGTGTGGAAATGTTCCGGAAACTTCTTGATGACGGTCAGGCGGGAGATAATGTCGGTCTGCTGCTGCGCGGTGTGGAAAAGGACGAGCTCGAGCGCGGAATGGTCGTGGCGGCTCCCGGTACGATTCATCCTCACACACTGTTTGAAGCTCAGATCTACGTATTGGCAAAAGATGAAGGAGGACGTCATACTCCGTTCTTCGCCAATTATCGTCCACAGTTCTATTTCCGGACAACCGATGTGACCGGTTCCATTGAACTGCCGGAAAATGTCGAGATGGTTATGCCGGGTGACAACGTTACCATTAAGGTAAAGTTGATTACCGAAGTGGCCATGGATGAAGGGCTTCGTTTCGCAATTCGTGAAGGCGGACGCACCGTCGGTGCTGGCGCTGTAGCGAAGATTCTTGAGTAGGCTTTTTAAGGAACCAAAGGAAGCGGGTTCATTTGTTTTGCCCGCCGGGCTCTTAGGTAATTTGTGACCATCGATAAGGCAGCCCTAAGTTAGGGATGCTGGAGGTCTGTAGCTCAACTGGTAGAGCACCGGTCTCCAAAACCGGGTGTTGGGGGTTCGAGTCCCTCCAGACCTGCCAAAGAGAGAGTAGGAGTCATCAGAGCATCATGATACGGAAAATCTTCAAATACTTTTCGGATGTAAAAGTCGAGATGAGTAAGGTCAGTTGGCCAACGCGTAAGGATCTCATCGAATCCACGCGTCTGGTACTGATTATGTCGCTCATCCTTTCCATCATGGTTTTCATTACAGACCGGGTTCTGAGTCTTCTACTCGAACTGATGTTGTAAGGCGACCGCATGGCAAGCGATAATTCAAAATCCGAACTTCCCAAGGATGCGGCCACGGAAACATCACCGGAAGAACAGGATAAAAAACAGTGGTACGTGATTCACGTTTTCACCGGGCAAGAGGAAAAGATTCGCAATTACCTCTTGGAAGAAGCCAAACGTCAGGGTGTTGCCGAAAAGCTGGCGCAGGTGCTCATTCCCAAGGAAGAAATCGTGGAGATGCGGGATGGAAAGAAACGGATGAAAACCCGCATCTTTTTCCCCGGCTATCTTTTTGTGGAAATGCTGCTGGACCGTTCCACTGAACACCTGATTATGAACACGCCGCAGGTGATTGAATTCGGTCGCCGCAACAAACCGCAGCCGCTGCCAAAGCGGGAAGTAGATCGAATTTTGGGACGCTGCAGCGATGCAGAAGGGCATGAAGTTATCGAAGTTCCCTTCCGCGTGGATGATACCATTCGCGTCATTGATGGCCCGTTTAAGGATTTTACCGGTATCGTTCGAGAAATCAGTGTCGAGAAGCGGAAACTCAAGGTGATGGTATCTATCTTCGGGCGTTCAACTCCTGTCGAATTGGATTTCCTTCAGGTTACCACGGAATTAGGAACGTAATGGAATGGACAACCGGCGATGCAGCTTGTCGGTTTGTCATTGTAAAGTATTCATAGAATTTTTTAGGCGAGTTTGAGGATAAAATGGCAAAGAGGATTGAAGGGTACATCAAACTGCAGTTGCCCGGTGGACAGGCGACCCCTGCCCCGCCGGTCGGCCCGGCTCTCGGACAGAAGCAAGTCAACATTATGGACTTCTGCAAGCAGTTCAATGCCCGAACGGAAAAATCAAAAGGAACGATTATCCCTGTCGTTATCACCGTCTATGGGGATCGCTCCTTCAGCTTTATTACGAAAACTCCACCGGCCGCTATACTGTTGAAAAAGGCTGCGGCTGTGGATAAGGGTTCGGCAGTGCCCAATCGAGAAAAGGTCGCGAAAGTGACCTCGGCGCAGGTTCGCGAAATCGCAACTCTGAAGATGAAAGACCTGAACGCTTATGACGTGGACATGGCGATGAGAATGGTCGAAGGTACCGCGCGCTCGATGGGAATCACGGTGGAAGGTTAGTGGATTATCCGGCGCTATTCTGAGTGCAGAAGAGCGGATTTGCCGGGATGTTATTTTATTGGAAAGTTTTAAAAGTTGACCGTCCGGGAGAGCGTAAACGCTCGCTAACACCGGTCACAGAAGGAGAACCGACATAATGTCACGGTCGAAAAGATACCTCGCAGGCAGAAAGCAGATTGAGCGACTGAAGGAATATTCGCTTGATGAAGCCGTTGAGCTTCTCAAAAAAGTCGCCAACACGAAATTCGATGAAACCATCGAATGCGTGGTGAAGTTAGGGGTGGATCCGAAAAAGGCGGATCAGATTGTTCGGGGGACGGTTACGCTTCCCGCAGGAACCGGACGCACGGTTCGCGTTCTGGTGCTGACCAAAACGAAGCAGGAAGAAGCCAAGGAAGCCGGCGCGGACCATGTGGGCGCCGAGGATTATATCGAAAAGATTAAAGAAGGCTGGCTGGACATTGATGTCGTTGTCGCCACGCCTGAAGTTATGCCTCAAGTCGGACGCTTGGGGAAAATTTTGGGGGCGCGCGGCTTGATGCCGAATCCCAAATCCGGTACGGTGACACAGAATGTGGAACAGACTGTCCGGGAGATTAAAGCTGGGCGAGTGGAATTCCGAGTCGATAAAGCCGGGATTCTTCACTTGGGACTTGGCAAAGCGAGTTTCACGCCGCAGCAGATGAAGCAGAATATCGAAGAGTTTCTGCGCACCGTTGTCCGGCTCCGTCCGGCGGCTGCGAAGGGCCAATACATTCGCGGGATTTTTCTTACCTCAACCATGGGGCCTGGGATTCGCGTGAGTAAAACCGCCGCGGAATTCAAGTAAACTTTTTTCGTTGTCTGGGTGTACCAAATAAATCATCTGCGGACAGAACGTGTTCTTCTCCCACAGCCTGCCGCAACAACATGTCATGGACGTTATGAAAGATGTAAGACGAGGTCGAACCGAACCTAATCCTGCGAAAGTCGAAGCGGTCAAAAAGTTGACGGAGCGTTTGGAAAACGCCAGCGCAGTCTATTTGACGGACTTTACCGGATTGGATGTCGAGCTGATGACCAAACTGCGCCGCGAATTTCATGAAGCGAAAGCGGACTACATTGTCAGCAAAAAATCACTGACCCGATTAGCGCTGAAAGATGCGGGTTGGACAGATCTTCTCGAAATGCTCGACGGTTCTGTGGGCTTGGCATTAGGCCATGATGATCCTGCGGAACCTGCGCGTATTATTACAAGATTCGCCAAAGAGACGGAGAAACTGCCTGTCCGTGGAGGAATTTTTGAAGGTCGCCGGATTGGGCCTGCAGATTTGGAAAAGATCCGCATGCTCCCGACACGCATTGAAGCCTTGACAGGAGTGGTTCAAGCTGTGGGTGGTCCCCTGCAGAATTTCGCAGGTGTTATTGCAGGTATTCTGCAAAACTTTGTGGGCGTTATAGACGCCATTATCGAGAAAAAGAAAGCCGCTGCGGAAGAGGCATAGCCTGCTTCCCTAAGCAGCACGATCAGCACCGTTTCGGTTGGACAGCCTGGGGCAGCGGAGTCGGTCGAAATATTAGAAAAAATCGCCCCTTCAAATAGTCGGAGGAAGAAGTGCAACAGATTATCGAAGCCATTGAAAAAATGACGGTCATGGAGCTTGTCGAACTCAAGAAGGCTCTTGAAGAGAAGTTCGACGTTACCGCCGCTGCACCTATCATGATGGGAGCGATGCCCGCGGCGGGTCCGGCTGCGGAAGCTCAGGAAGAGCAGACGGAATTCACGGTGATGCTGACAGGATTCGGAGCGAAGAAGATTCAAGTTATTAAAGTCGTTCGCGAGCTGACCAGTCTCGGTTTGAAGGAAGCCAAAGACCTTGTCGAAGGCATTCCTCAGCCGATTAAAGAAAATGTCACCAAAGAAGAAGCCGAAAAAATTAAAGCCAAGCTCGAAGAGCAAGGTGCGACGGTGGAACTTAAGTAGGCTATCCATCGTGCAATCCCGTCGCATTGCTGAAAAGAGCCGGGAAATGGGTTGCCGGATCCGGAGAATTGGGTCTGGCAATCTTGTATTTTAGAAAGAGCAGCCGCTTGCGCTTAAAGCCCGGCTGCTTATGGGTATTTACCTGTCGGAGTCGCTTATTGCTTAGGAGGCAATCTTGCGTGACAATCACAAAATGATTCAACGCATTTCCTTCTCCAGAATTGCCGAAGTTTTGGAGATTCCCGATTTGTTGGATATTCAACTCAAGAGCTTCGAGGATTTCCTGCAGACGGATGTTCCCGTTCACAAACGGGAACACAAGGGGCTGCAGGCGGTCTTCATGAATATCTTTCCGATTATCGACAATCGGGAAGAGCACATTCTGGAGTTCGTCGAATATCATATCGAGCCGCCGAAATACAGCGAAGACGAATGCCGCCAGCGAGGTGTAACCTTCTGCGCGACGCTCAAAGTAAAGATGCGTCTTTCATCGCGCGAAAGTTCCAAAGAAGGCGTGGGATTCGACAATACTATCGAAGCGGACGTCTATCTGGGAAATCTTCCCGTGATGACAAGCTCGGGAACATTTATTATCAACGGAGCGGAACGTGTGATTGTCTCCCAACTCCATCGGAGTCCGGGAGTCTTTTTCGGAGAAGATATTCATCCCAACGGGAAGAAAATCTATTCGGCGCGTATCATTCCGTTTCGGGGATCGTGGATTGAATTTACGACAGACATCAATGACGTTCTCCACGTTTACATTGACCGCCGCAAAAAATTTCCCGCGACGATGCTCCTGCGCGCGCTCGGACATGAATCGGATTCGGATATCCTGCGCTTCTTCGATTTTGTTGAAGAAGTCAACCTGACCCGTAAAGATCACAAAGAAATCGGCCGTGTTGTCGCCTCGGATATTATCAATGAGGAAACCGGCGAAGTTATCCTCAGCGGCGGAACGGAGCTGACTGAAGAGAATATCGAGATGCTTCGTGAAGCGAAAGTGCGCACCGTGGAAGTGCTTCGCTTTCGCAAGAAAGACATCGCTTTCGAAATCATTCAGAATACGCTGCGAAAGGATAAAACGAAGACTCCTGACTCAGCGCTTGAAGCGGTGTACCGGGAATTGCGCGGAGGGGATCCTCCGGACGTCGAGACGGCTCGCAAGTTCCTGCACCGGCTTTTCTTTGATGAGAAACGCTATGATCTCGGGACGGTGGGGCGCTACCGGATTAACACGAAATTGATGCTTGATGTCCCCCGGCAAGTCACCGTACTGACCGAGGACGATATCATCAGCATTCTGAAGCATGTTCTAAAGCTGCGTACCGGAAAAGAGATGACCGACGACATCGATCATCTTGGAAACCGCCGCATCCGCACCGTCGGAGAGCAGCTTTCCAATCAGTTCAGTGTCGCCCTTTCGCGCATGGCGCGTACGATTAAGGAACGGATGAATTTGCGAGACACCGAGCAGCTTACCCCTCAGGATTTGGTTAATGTGCGAACGATTTCGTCCGTCATCAACACCTTCTTTGGAACGAACCAGCTTTCTCAGTTTCTTGATCAGGTGAATCCGCTGACGGAACTCACGCACAAACGTCGCCTTTCCGCATTGGGTCCCGGAGGTTTGACGCGGGAACGTGCGGGATTTGAAGTCCGAGATGTTCACTATACGCATTATGGGCGTTTATGTCCTATCGAGACTCCCGAAGGGCCGAACATCGGTTTGATTTCGTCCTTATGCACGTTCGCTAAAATCAATGAACTCGGATTTGTCGAGACGCCTTACCGTATCGTGAAAAACGGACGCGCGACGGCTCAGATCCGTTATTTGTCGGCGGATGATGAAGACCGGGTGGTTATCGCACAAGCAAATGCTCCACTAAGCCCTCGTGGAGAATTTCAGAATGAACGAGTCAAATGTCGCCTGAAAGGTGATTTTCCTGTCGAAGTTCCTGAGAACATCCAATATATGGATGTTGCTCCCTCGCAAATCGTTTCGGTAGCGGCGGCGTTGATTCCGTTTCTGGAACATGATGACGCGAACCGTGCTTTGATGGGTTCGAATATGCAGCGGCAAGCGGTACCTCTTCTGATTCCTCATGCGCCCTATGTGGGAACGGGAATGGAGAAAAAAGCCGCCGAAGACTCGCGGGCGCTCGTGATAGCTCCCAGAGACGGTATGGTTGAATATGTCGATGCGGATCAAATCATCCTGCGTACCAAAGCCAAGCCGGGAGGGAACGGAAGGAGCAAACCAAAAGAAAAATCTCCGGAATTGTTTTCTTTTCAATTGCAGAAATTCGTGCGCACGAATCAGGATACCTGCATCAATCAGCGGCCGATTGTGGCGGAAGGGGAACAGGTTCGCAAAGGGCAGATCTTGGCTGACGGATGTGCGACGGAACTCGGAGAACTTGCGTTGGGACGCAATGTACTGGTCGCTTTCATGCCGTGGCATGGCTACAATTTTGAGGATTCGATTATCGTCAGCGAACGCGTGGTCTATGACGATGTCTTCACCTCGCTTCACATCGAGGAGTTGGAGCTTCAAGTGCGCGAGACGAAACGTGGGGATGAAGAACTGACTTGTGAAATCCCAAACGTTTCCGAAGATGCCATCAAGGATCTCGATGAAATCGGTATTGTTCGCGTTGGAGCGATTGTTCAACCCGGTGATATTCTGGTCGGGAAAGTGACTCCCAAAGGTGAAACCGATTTGACTCCCGAAGATAAATTGCTGCGGGCGATTTTCGGGGATAAAGCGGGAGATGTGAAAGACGCCTCTTTGCGTGCTCATACCGGGATGTATGGCATCGTTATCGGCACGAAGCTTTTCTCACGCAAGAGGAAAGATCAGAAAACAAAGCGTGAAGATAAACATGCCATCGGAGATTTGGACGATAAATTCCTGAGGGAACGCAAGACCCTCCGGCGTACGCTGGCGCAGGAATTACACACACTTCTCAAAGGTATGAAATCCTTGGAGGTTCGAAACCGAAATCTGACGCATATTCTCATTCCTGAAGGGACTCTGTTTACGGAAGCACTGCTGCAGGAACTCGATCCCGATGAAGTCGAAAGCGGTTATCGCTGGACGAGCGATGAGGCTCTCAACGAAATGGTGGCTCAAGCGTTCGAAAAGTATGAAGACTGGCTTTTCCGCCTTCAGACAGAACTCAAAAATGAGAAGTATCGTATCCAGGTCGGTGATGAACTTCCTTCCGGGATTGTTCAATTGGCAAAAGTCTATGTCGCCCAGAAACGAAAACTCTCCGTCGGCGATAAAATGGCAGGCCGTCATGGAAACAAAGGCGTCGTCGGTCGAATCGTTCCGATTGAGGATATGCCTTTCATGGCAGATGGAACGCCGGTGGATATCATCTTGAATCCTTTGGGTGTGCCGTCTCGAATGAATCTTGGTCAGATTTTCGAAACGACTCTGGGATGGGTGGCTCATCAGCTTGGCATCTATTTCTCCACACCCGTTTTTGACGGAGCAACCATAACCGATGTAGATGAGTGGATGAAGAAAGCCGGGATTCCCCCGTCGGGGAAGACCGTTCTCTGCGACGGTCGGACGGGCGAGCCCTTTGATCAGGAAGTGACAGTGGGTTATATCTATATGATGAAACTCTCTCACTTAGTTGACGATAAAATTCATGCGCGCTCTATCGGGCCGTACAGCTTGATTACGCAACAGCCGCTGGGTGGGAAAGCTCAGTTTGGCGGTCAGCGGTTCGGTGAGATGGAGGTGTGGGCTTTGGAAGCTTACGGCGCTGCCCATACGCTTCAAGAAATCTTGACGGTGAAATCGGATGATGTCAATGGCAGAGCCCGGACGTACGAAGCGATTGTCAAGGGTGATAATTTACCGGTTCCGGGAGTTCCGGAATCCTTCAATGTTTTAGTCAACGAACTACGCGGGTTGGGCTTGGATGTTCAACTTGAGGAATAGATTCGGTCAGACCAATGCTTTCCTTTTTACAATTGAGGAGACGTGGAGATGACGTCATATCAGCCGCTTAGCGCGGTAGAAACCGGAAGTTTTTCTAAAATCGCAATCAGCCTGGCTTCCCCGGATACGATTCTGAGTTGGTCGAAGGGAGAAGTTACCAAGCCGGAAACCATTAACTACCGCTCCTATAAACCCGAAAAAGACGGCCTGTTTTGCGAGAAGATTTTCGGGCCAATCAAGGATTGGGAATGCCACTGCGGTAAATATCGAGGTATCCGCTATCGGGGCATCGTTTGTGATCGTTGTGGTGTGGAAATCACCAAGAAAGATGTGCGCCGTCGCCGTATGGGTCATATTTCTCTGGCGGTTCCCGTCGTTCACATCTGGTTTTTCCGCAGCCTGCCATCGAAGATTTCCTATATTCTGAATATGAGCACGCGGGATTTGGAGAAAGTTATCTACTATGAATCCTACATGGTCATACAGCCGGGAGCGTCTGGATTACAACGGAAAGATCTGATTTCGGAAGCGGACTTTCTGCGGATAGAGGAAGAGCTTGGGGATCAGGATTCTCTACCTCCTGAAGAGCGTTTTATCGCCAAAATGGGGAGTGATGCGATTCGCGATCTCCTGACGGGAGAAGATATTCCTCGGCTTTGCATCGAGTTGCGCACTCAAATTAAAACCGAGACGTCGGTGCAGAGAAAAAATGACGCCATTAAAAAATTGCGTGTCGTTGAAGCTTTCAAAAAGGCAGACAGCGAAGGCCGCATGAATCGTCCCGAATGGATGGTGATGGCGGTGATTCCGGTGGTACCTCCGGATTTGCGTCCGTTGGTTCCTCTCGAAGGAGGACGTTTCGCGACCTCAGACTTGAACGATCTCTACCGGCGTGTTATTATCCGGAACAATCGCCTGAAGCGGCTGATCGAAATCCGAGCTCCCGAAGTGATTTTGCGCAACGAAAAGCGCATGCTGCAGGAAGCGGTGGACAGCCTCTTTGATAATGGGCGCAAATCCGTCGCCGTTCGCAGTGACGGCAACCGTCCTTTGAAATCTTTGTCAGACAATCTGAAAGGCAAACAGGGACGTTTCCGGCAGAATCTTCTGGGGAAGCGAGTGGATTATTCCGGGCGTTCCGTGATTGTCGTAGGACCTGAGTTGCACCTGCATGAGTGCGGACTGCCGAAAGAAATGTCGGTGGAGCTTTTCAAACCGTTTATCATTCGTAAACTGATCGAATACGAACACACAAAAACGGTAAAGTCAGCGAAGCGTTTGGTCGAGAAGAAAACGGATGAGGTCTGGGCGATACTCGAGGAGATTATTCAGGATCATCCGGTACTGCTCAACCGAGCGCCGACTCTACACCGTCTGGGAATTCAAGCTTTCCAGCCACTGCTTATCGAAGGAAAAGCGATTCGGCTGCATCCACTGGTTTGTGCCGCTTTTAACGCCGACTTCGACGGGGACCAAATGGCGGCGCACATTCCGCTGTCCTATGAAGCTCAGACGGAAGCACGGTTGCTGATGATGGCGAATCAGAATCTGCTTCATCCGGCGCATGGGCGTCCCATCGCAGTGCCGTCTCAGGATATGGTCCTTGGGCTTTACTATCTGACGAAACAACATCCGGGCGAACAGTATGAATGGAAGTGTTTCTCGGATGCCGGAGAAGTGATTGTAGCTCACAACGATAAAAAAATCGGATTGCATACACGCATTCGTGTTCGCACGCGAGGCAAACTTATCGGGACAACAGTCGGACGCGTTATTTTCAATCAGATTCTGCCTGCGGAGATTCAGAAAACGCGTTTCTTCAACGAGATGCTTGCCAAGAAGCGCATCGAAGAGATCATCTATTATTGTGTCCGGCAAGTGGGCATGTCCGAGACAGCGGAATTTCTGGATCGTTTGAAAGATCTGGGATTCTTCTACGCGACAATGGGTGGACTGTCCGTTGGACTGGATGATGTCGAAATTCCCGACGAAAAAGGAGAACTTATTGCCGGTGCGCAGAGCGATGTCGAAAGGATTCAGCACCAGTATGAAGAAGGCGTGATTACGGACGGCGAGCGCTATAACAAGACGATTGACATCTGGACTCATACGACGACCGAAGTTGCGGAGAGGATGTTTACTCGATTGAAGCAGTCCCGTGACGGCTTTAATCCGATTTTTATGATGGCGGATTCGGGCGCGCGAGGTTCCAAAGAACAGATCCGGCAGCTCGCGGGAATGCGCGGTCTCATGGGAAAACCTCAAAAGGCGATGACAGGTCAAAAAGGTGAAATTATCGAATCGCCGATTACCGCAAACTTCAAAGAAGGTCTGTCGGTTCTGGAGTACTTTATCTCGACGCACGGCGCGCGAAAGGGACTGGCGGATACGGCGCTCAAAACAGCCGACGCCGGTTATTTGACACGCCGCCTCGTCGATGTTGCGCAGGATGTGATTATCCGCGAATACGATTGCAAAACTCTGCGCGGCATTTTCCTCGAAGCCATTAAAGAAGGCGAAGAAGTCACGGAACAGCTCTATGAGCGAATTCTCGGACGGGTTCTGGCCGAACCGGTTATCGACCCGGTCACCGGAAAGAAAATCCTCGATGTCAATACGATTGTGGATGAACAGAACGCTGCTCTGATTGCCTCAGCCGGAGTGGAACGTGTCAGGATTCGAAGCGTCTTGACCTGCGAAACCGCCAGTGGTGTTTGTGCGATGTGCTATGGAACGAACATGGCAACCGGGCGGTCGGTGGATATGGGAGAAGCTGTCGGAGTTATCGCCGCTCAGTCTATTGGTGAACCCGGCACGCAGTTAACACTTCGTACGTTCCATATCGGAGGCACCGCGGCACGTATCGCGGCGGAATCCCGTGTTCAAACACGGGCGGACGGGCGGACGGAGTTCGATAGTGTGGAGTTCATCCGACAAGAAGATGGCAGTATGGTGACGATTCGGCGAAGTGGCATTGTGAAAGTGGTCGATGAGAACAACCGTATTGTCGCCAAATACAACGTGCCTTACGGCGCGAGACTCTTTGTTGGAGATGCGCAGGTCGTTAAGAAAGGAGATACTCTTTTCGAATGGGATCCTTACGCGGATAACATTATCACGGCGGCAACGGGAACGATACATTTTGTTGATGTGAAAGAAGAGCAGACCTTCCATGAACAAGTCGATGAAACGACGGGGATGAAGCAGAAGGTTATCATTGAGACACGGAATCGCAAACTGAATCCTCATGTCCTGGTACTCGATAATGAAGGAAAGAAAATCGGCAACTACATGATGCCGGTCGGAGCACACCTTTTGGTCGCGGAAGGCGATAAAGTCAAAGCGGGTGATTCACTGGCGAAAATGCCGAGAGAGACCTCCCGAACCAAGGACATTACCGGAGGATTGCCGCGAGTTACAGAACTCTTTGAGGCTCGTCGTCCCAAGGAGCCGGCGATTATCAGCGAGATTGAAGGAATGATACACTTCGGAGCTCTGAAGCGGGGAGTGCGAGAGGTTATCGTCACATCGCTGGATGGAAAAACAGAAAAACGATATACGATTCCCTACGGAAAGCATGTGCTTGTCCATGATGGAGATCACATTCAGGCCGGAGAACGGCTTTCGGAAGGGTCGGTTACGCCGCAAGATATTCTGGCGATTCTGGGACCGGCGAAAGTTCAGGAATATCTGGTTCGCGAAATTCTGGATGTTTATCGTTTACAGGGTGTGCGCATCAACGACAAGCATATCGAAGTGATTGTCCGGCAAATGCTCCAGAAAGTTCGGATTGAAGATCCCGGTGATACGACTTATTTGGAAGGGGATCAGGTGGACGGGCTCAGGTTCATCCGAGAAAACGAACTGATGTTGGGCAAGACGATTGTCGAAGAAATCGGCGACTCTTCATGGCAAATCGGACAATTGGTGCCGAGAGTGGATTTCAATCGTGAAAACCGCAGACTCCGAGCAGCCGAGCAAACCGAAGCGAAAGGCCGTCCGGCCAAGCCGGCTGTTTCAACGCCGCTTCTTTTAGGTATTACGCAGGCGAGTCTTTCCACAGACAGCTTCATATCCGCCGCAAGTTTTCAGGAAACAACGCGCGTGCTCACGGAAGCCGCTATCGAAAAGAAAGTGGATATTCTTTCGGGTCTTAAGGAAAACGTGATTATGGGGCACCTAATTCCTGCAGGTACGGGGATTTCGCGGTACAGAAAAATCCGCGTCACCCGTCCTCCGGAAGAGGAAGAAGAACTGGCTAAAGATTGGAGAGTCCCCGAACCGACGCCCGACGTTGTTCGAACACCCTCCATTCCCAATGCGGAGATGCTTTTTTCCGGTAAAACGGAAGAAACAAAAACGCCATAGGCAACTGTTTCGTTTAACATTATAAAACCGGGGCTGGCAATACTACCAGCCCGGTATCTTTTTACTGTGTTTTTATTGGGGAGGAGACATACGCTGGACGGCTAAAACTTCAAGAGGGGGTAACGCAGACGACTGTTGATGAAGTCTCTTTCTTTTTGTCGGAAGGTTTTGTGCAGGAGATTCAGCCCGAGAAAAATTACGGCGAAGCAAGGGACGCTTAAAAAGATTCCTCCAACGCCCGTGAACACATCTCTTATTTGCAGGAATAAAAAGGCAGTGAGGGCACTATTGATGGCGAGCCGGAGCAGCCCGATAAGGTCAGTTCGGATTCCGAGTTTTGTTACGGTAAAGATATAGAAGAGTGTGTTTTGAAGCAAGTACGCTAAGCCTGCTATCCATACCATAGCGATGGCTCCCCCTCTTGGTACCAGCCACAGTCCCACCACGATTTTTATGACGCCGGCTACTTTGCTGTAGATAAGCAAATCAATTCGTTCCGCATTCTGAAGTATCAATCCCAGCGGTTGTTGAAGTGCTACCATGGGAAGGAACAGAGCCATGATAGAGAGAATACCTGCGGCTTGAACGTAATCTGGATCAAATAGGTGCACAATCACAGGTTTGGCCATCAAAGCGAGCCAAATCCCGATGGGAAAGGTGATGAAGCAGGTCGCTTTGACCAGTAGCGTGTATCCAAATTGCGCAGAGTTGTCTTTTGATGATCCATATTCACTGAAAAACAACGGCTCGATGACCCATCGGAGGTTTTGATAAGGCAATAAATGGCTCATCATCGTTGTAATCCTGTTGGCGATACCGTAGTAACCGACAGCAACCGCACCGAGAATGCCTGTCACAAGGAACAGATCGGTTGCGGCGGCCAATAAAGCACCGGCGATTTCACTTAGATAGCTCAATCCGGTATAGCGACTGAACCTTCGCCACTCGATATGTTCAATTTGATTATGATCTTGAGCAACAAGAGGACGGATAGTCCAGCGATAACCAACAGCGTAAAAGACCAATCCAACCAAAAAGGCAGCGACCTCAGCAACAATGACGGCTATAACTGAGTAGGCAAATTGGGTTACATAGAGAATGGCGACGAGACGTACGCAATTATAGTAGAAGAGTATCCAGAAGATAACACGTTGTTTGAATAATCCGCTGAGAAGCGTCCGTATATTATCTTGCACGAGATAGGCAAGGGCACCAATCGAGAATATTCTTAGAGTGGTTTCCGTTCCCGGGAATTTAATCAAGACGGCGATATTTGGAGCAAAAATAAAAGCAGCCATCAGCAACAGAAAAGCGGCTCCAATCTGCAGGAGATTGACGTTGTGGAAAAGTCGGTTAATCGTACGGAATCGAGATTTAGAATAGAGTTCAGGGATGAATCGTAACAGGAAATTGGGAATACCCAAACGGGCGAAATAAGGAAGATTGAGCATAATCCCAACGAAGAGCACCGAGTAGAAACCATATTCCTCGACAGCCATGGCGTGAAGCAATAATCGAGTAATTATATAGGAAAAAATAGCTCCTTGCGCCTTGGAAAAAACTGAGAAGAAAGCGTTTTGAAACACGTGGCGCCGCGGCTGAGGAGGCGAGGGGGAATCGGAAGATGCATTCGTTGTATTGGACATAGATTCGTAACCTTTGGAAGAAAACGTTTCGGTAAATTTACTGAAAAGAGACCATATTTACAAGTTATATGTGATAAACTCCGCGGAAGAACTCAAAGGAGCGACGTACTGGATAACAAAACAACCATGGAAAATAAGCTTCTGTTCACAAGGCATGGA
>CAZADO010000164.1:0-5918 GCA_964483885.1 uncultured Alphaproteobacteria bacterium
CTGTTTTTTGAGCACGATCCGTTCCGTGCCGCCGCAAAAATGAAGAAAACCGATAAAGGCTTCTCTATGGGAGAAGAGGTGTCGCTGGTTTAGCTCACAAGAGCAAACCGGCGATAAGAAAATCGAATGAGGCAGAAATGAAAACAACAATTGCTGGCAGTTATCCTAAAATTCCCAACCGTCCCCGCCCGGCGAAACATCGCATGGCAGTGGCGCGTCTTCAGCAAGGGAAAATCACGATTGACGAACTGAAGAAAATCGAGAACGACGTCACGAAGGAAGTGATTGAGGAACTTGTCGGCACCGACCTTGATATCATCACAGATGGTATGATTCGCTGGGAGGATGGACAAACACCGTTTGCGAGCGCGCTGGATGGTTTCGAACGGAGCGGATTGATTCGCTATTTCGATACGAATACGTATTATCGTCAGCCGATTGCGACGGGTCCGATTCGCTTCAAGCATCCGATAACCGTGGACGATTTCGAATTTGCGAAAACACACAGCAATAAACCTGTAAAGCCTGTCGTCACAGGACCCTATACGCTGGCGCGTCTCTCCGAAAATCGACACTACAGCAAATTTTCGGATTTCGCTTTGGATGTGGCTCGTGCTCTACAGGAAGAAGTGGCGGCTTTGGAAAACGCGGGCGCTGAAATCATTCAAATTGACGAACCGGCAATTCTGCGTTTTCCGAATGACGCGGGGATTTTTTCCGAAGCAATACGCCTGCTGATTCAGGGAATTAAAACACCCATCCTGCTCCAAACCTTCTTTGGCGATGCGACTCCTCTATGGCCGACATTGACCGCTTTACCGGTCACTTGGCTGGGACTCGACCTCGCTACGGCTCCCGCAGCATTGAAAGCTGTCAACGGATGGAATGGTGGCCTTTGTTTGGGTTTGCTCGACGCCCGCAATACACGCTTTGAGGATTGGAAAAGTCTGCGTCCCACCGTCGAGAAACTACTTGCCGATTATGGCGATGAGCGCCTCATGCTGAGTTCCTCAGCCGGACTGGAATACCTGCCCCGAGAGCGCGCGGAAGAAAAACTGAAAAATATGGTTGCTTTTGCGAGGGAATTCTAACATGCTTATTGAGGAACCCGTGTCTTATACGTCTGACAAAACCAACACCGACAAACCCATGCACCGATGTCTGCGCACAACATCCGTCGGGAGTTTTCCGAAGCCCGCATACTTGAAAAAAGCTCGAAGCGCTTTCGCGCGCGGTGAACTCTCGAAAGAAGAACTTCTGGAATTGACCAAGAAAGCAACGATTGAAACGATTAAACTCCAGAATGAACTCGGCATCGATATTCTGGTCGATGGCGAAATGTATCGCGGAGATATGGCGACTTATTTCGCGGAAAATTTCGCAGGTTTTGAAATTTCCGGATTGGTTCGCTCCTATGGAAATCGATATTATCGCAAACCGATTTGCGTGTCCGAAATCAAATATAAATCTCCAATTACTGTGGATTGGTGGAAACGCGCTCAAAAACTCACGACGAAATCGATGAAGGCTATCCTGACCGGCCCTTATACGATGATGGACTGGTCCTTCAACGAATATTATGCGACACGCTCGGAATTCGCCAAAGCGATGGCGCTTGCCCTGCGAGAAGAAGTCAAGGCCTTGATTGATGCTGGAGCAACGGAGATACAGATTGATGAACCGGCGATTTCCGTTCGTCCGGAAGAAATCGAGCTGGCGATTGAGTCTTTTGGGAGAGTCGTCAAGGGCTTAAATGCGCATTTCTATACCCACATTTGTTACGGCGACTTCACGAAGATTTATCCGAAAATCCTTGAATTGCCGGTGCATCAGCTCGATTTGGAGATGGCGAATTCCAATATGGATATGCTGGAGCTCTTCCGCAAGCATAAATTCACGAAGGAAATCGGCTTAGGCGTTGTGGACAGTCATAGTCATGTCATCGAAAAAAAGGAAGACATTAAACGTCGGATTCGACAAACTATGGAAGTGATTGACCCTGAACGAATCTATGTCGATCCCGATTGCGGTATGAAGACTCGAACATGGGAAGAAACGCGCGAAAAGCTCCGTGTTATCGTGGAAGCCGTCGACGAAATTAGAGCGGAATTGAAGCTGGACTAAGCTTACAGAAACCATGTCTTCTATAAACGGAAAAAACTTTTTAGAACAAATCCGAGAGCGCGTGCTTGTTTGCGACGGTGCGATGGGCACGATGCTCTATGCGCGGGGACACTCGTATCGCTCGTGCTTCGATGAGCTGAGCGAAAGTATGCCCTCCGTCGTGGAAGCTCTTCACCGCGAATATATCGCCGCGGGCGCAGATGTTATCGAAACAAATACCTTTGGCGCTAATCCGATTCGTCTTGCGGAACATGGCTTCGAAAATCGCGCGCGCGAAATTGCTCGTGCTGGAGCGCGGCTCGCGCGAGCGGCGGCTGGCGACAACGTTTTCGTCGCCGGTTCTGTCGGGCCTCTGAACAAACAACTAAAACCGATTGGCTCTTTATCACTGGAAGATGCTCGGGAAGCCTTCCGAATTCAAATCACCGGTTTGCTCGAAGGGGGTATCGACCTTCTCATCTTCGAAACCTTCTCGTCCCTTCCAGAAATCGGAGAAGCTCTCGCCGCCGCAAAAGAGCTTTGCGATTTGCCGATTATCGCCCAGATGACGTTTACCGAAGAGGCGAAGACAATTGTCGGCGACAAACCCGCGCAAGTTTAT
The DNA here is from genome assembly GCA_964483885.1 of uncultured Alphaproteobacteria bacterium. GTDB lineage: Bacteria > Electryoneota > RPQS01 > RPQS01 > DYHQ01 > JAUXGA01. The sequence continues at coordinate 2,726 of CAZADO010000164.1, forward strand.
GACACTCTTCGGCAAGGTGGCGCGGATGTGATTGGCGTCAACTGCAGCGTGGGACCGCAGGGCGTTATGGAAGTCATCGAACAATTCGCCGCGAAAGGAAATCTTCCCATAGCGGCTCAGCCCAACGCCGGACTCCCGCGCATCATCGGCGGACGCTATATCTACCTGACGTCTCCACAATATTTCGCCGATTACGCCGTGCAATTCGCCGACCTCGGCGTCGGACTTATCGGAGGCTGCTGCGGAACCACACCCGAACACATCGCCGCAGTCGCTAAAGCTGTCGGTGGGCGCAAACTGAAAAAACCCGCCCATATCGAGGTGCGCGACGTTGATGAAGAAACAACCGTAAAAGCAGCGCGACCGATTCATGCTCCCTCTCTTTTCCGAGAAGGACTCGGCAAACGCTTCATGGTATCGGTCGAGATTGATCCTCCGCGAAGTGCTGATCCCGAACCTCTCATCCATTCCGCGAAATATCTGAAGGCGAGCGGTGTTGATTTGATTAATGTCGCTGACAGTCCGCTTGCTCGCGCGCGTATGAGCGCTCTAGCGATGGCTCACCTGATTCGGCAGGAAGCGGGCATAGAGGTGCTGCTGCATGTAAGTTGCCGCGACCGAAATGCTCTTGGATTGCAGTCCGAACTCTTGGGAGCGCACGCTTTGGGAGTACGCAACATTCTTGCGGTCACCGGAGATCCTCCGTCCGTCGGAGATTACCCCTTCGCCAAAGCGGTTTTTGAACTTGACGCGATTGGACTTTCACACCTTATCACTCGCTTGAACGAAGGTGTGGACTTAATCGGACGAAAATTCTCGGAACCCACCGATTTCTTCCTGGGTGTTGCGGTGAATCCCACCGCGGTCGATATGCGCGAAGAATGGTCGCGGCTGGAAAAGAAAGTGGAAGCCGGTGCGCGTTTTGCCTTCACGCAACCGCTTTTCGACATGCGGACATTGGAAGATTTCCTTAAACGTGTCGAACGGTTAAAGCTGCCGATTTTCCTCGGAATTCTGCCTTTGCGAAGCGCCAAGCACGCCGAGTTTCTGCACCACGAAGTGCCGGACATCTCCATTCCCGATGATGTCCGCCAGCGCATGCAGCAATCTGGAGATCGCGGAGCGGCGGTTGGTATCGATATCGCCTGCGAATTCCTGCGCGTCGCAAAACCTATGGTGCAGGGAATCTATCTTATGCCGCCGTTCAATAAATTCGAAATGGCCGTTAAAGTCATTCAAGGGATTGAGCTGGAGTAGTCTTCGCTCCACATGGGAAAATCTGATACTCAAAAAAAAGTCGAACAATTAGTTCAACTTTGCAGCGATCAGGAATCCATTGCGATTATCTCGCATGATAATCCCGATCCTGATTCTCTGGCGAGTGCATGGGCACTCTCTCACCTTTTAGCACATTATAAAATTCCGACGACTCTTCTCTACGCCGGTGTTCTCGGGCGCACCGAAAACAAGGCTCTGGTTGAGACTCTGGATATTCCGCTTGAGCATATCGAAACTCCCCGAGGAGAAGAACCTCTTCCGTACGCTTTGCTCGTCGTGGATACGCAGCCTGCTTTCGGAAACAACTGCCTATTATCCATAGACAATATCCTCGGTGTTATTGATCATCATCCTCCTTTAAAAAACCAGCGTTCAGCTTTCCCCTTCACCGACATCCGTCAACGCTATGGCGCGACCGCAACCATCCTCTGGGAATACCTTACGTCAATAGGACTGCGTGTCAACGGAAGGCTCGCCAGCGCTCTGCACTACGCGATTCGCACGGAGACGATGGAACTCGGGCGCGAATCTTCTGAGGCGGACAAGACCGCTTACCTTGAACTGTTCCAGCTAATGGACTATTCCGCGCTGGCGACGATTCTCAACGCGAAACGTCCGCCCAGTTTTTTCACGGCTATCAGCAAAGCCGTGCGGCGCGCGCGAATTTACGGACAAGCTCTCGTGCTTCCGATGGGCAATGTTCCAACGCCGGAAATTATTCCTGAAACCGCCGAAACACTGCTGCGCTTGGAAGGGATTATCTGGGTACTCAGTTTCGGCGTCCACCGGAACAATCTCTATTTCTCGCTACGGTCAACTGATCCGGAATCCAATGCCGGAGGGCTTGCGCTGTTCCTTGCTGAAGGTCTCGGCAGCGCAGGAGGCCATGACCAAACCGCCGGCGGCAAAATTGTGCTGACTGATTTCGATGTCAAAAAACGCCAACAACTTTTTCTGCGTCTGACAAGACGATTCAAGAAAGCCTTATTGCTTCCGCAGCGTGGGCGACCCTTGCCCAGCTTTATAAGCACAAAAAAAAGTCCGGGATAAATTCCCGGACTTTTTTATTTGCAAATGATGGTATCAACGATCTCGCAATGCGGCCTGTGCAGCGGCTAATCTCGCAATCGGAATTCGAAACGGACTGCATGACACATAATTCAATCCCGCCTGATGAAAGAAATTCACCGAATATGGATCTCCGCCATGCTCTCCGCAAATTCCGATTTTAAGCTTGCTGTTTGTTTGACGTCCCCTTTCCACACCCATTCGAACCAATTGCCCCACGCCGGCTATATCAATAGATTGAAACGGATCATGAGGGATAATTTTTTCGGCCAAATAAAACGGCATGAAATTCCCGGAATCATCCCGCGAAAGACCGAGCGTCGTTTGCGTCAAGTCATTCGTTCCGAAGCTGAAAAACTCCGCGACACCCGCAATTTCATCCGCGATTAACGCGGCACGTGGAAGCTCAATCATCGTACCGACAAGAAAATCAATTTTCTTTCCCTTCTCTTTCATGACGTCTTCCGCGACACGCCTCACGACTTTCGCCTGATTTTCCAATTCGCGCACATGTCCCACCAGCGGAATCATGATTTCCGGATGCACCGGAATTCCTTCTTTCTCTACCTGCAAAACCGCCTCGAAAATCGCGCGCGTTTGCATTTCAGTAATCTCAGGATACACCAGTCCGAGCCGACAACCGCGATGTCCGAGCATCGGATTGGCTTCCGAAAGAGATTCCACACGCACACGCACTTCTTCCGGCGTCTTTCCCAACTTCTTCGCAAGAGCGCTTTGTGTCTTGCTGTCGTGCGGCAGGAATTCATGCAGCGGCGGATCCAGCGTGCGAATCGTGACGGGCTTGCCCGCCATCACCCGGAAAATGCCTACGAAATCTTCTCGCTGA